>NZ_DDOP01000079.1:12591-85538 GCF_002341725.1 Bradyrhizobium sp. UBA2491 | reverse complement strand
GGCGATCGCGATCTCCGAGCCGCAGGCCGGCTCCGACGTTGCCGCGCTCAACACCCGCGCCCGCAAGGACGGCGACAGCTACGTCCTCAACGGCCGCAAGCAATGGTGCAGCTACGGCGTCGTCGCCGACTACATCGTGGTGATGGCGCGGACCAGTGACGGCGCCGGGGCCGACGGCATCAGCGCCTTCATCGTCGAACCGAAGAAGATGCAGGGCGTCACGTTCGGCCGCCACGAGCGCAAGATGGGCTTTCGCGGCGCGCCCAATACGCCGATCTTCTTCGACAATGTCCGGGTTCCGGTCGAAAACCTCGTCGGCGAGGAAGGCAAGGGTTTTCGCGCGTCGATGCGCGCACTCGACCTCAATCGCCCGACCATCGGCGCCCAGTCGGTCGGCCTGGCGCAGGGTGCGCTCGATGCGTGCATCGCCTACGCCAAGGAGCGCAAGCAATTCAAGAAGCCGATCGCCGAATTCCAGGGCGTGCAGTTCATGCTCGCCGACATGGCGATGCAGATCGAGGCGGCGCGCGCGCTGGTCTATGAATGCGCCCGGGCCGGCGATGCCGGCGACTGGAAGCGCCTCAACGTGCTGGCCAGCATGGCGAAATGTGTCGGCAGCGACATGGCGATGAAGGTGACCACCGACGCGGTCCAGATCTTCGGCGGCTACGGCTACACCATGGACTATCCGGTCGAGCGCATGATGCGCGACGCCAAGCTGACCCAGATTTTCGAGGGCACCAACCAGATCCAGCGCGTGGTGATCGCCCGCGAGCTGTTGCGCTAGAGCATGATCCGGAAAAGTGCGAAGCGGTTTTCCGAAAACGATCATGCTCAGACAACAAGCCAGAGCGCGATCTCAACGCGCTTTGGCGCAGTTCGATTTTCAACAAGAAACAAATTAGAGGGAGAGACGACCTTGAACCACATCATCGACCGGGTGCTGACGGCCGTCGCGCTGTCCGCCCTGCTGGCGGCGCCTGCCTACGCCCAGAAGGCCTACGGTCCCGGCGCCAGCGACACCGAGATCAAGCTCGGCCAGTCGACGCCGTTGAGCGGGCCGGCCTCCGCCTTCGGCGCCGGCGCCGGCCGCGCGGTGGTCGGCTATTTCGAGATGCTCAACGCGAAAGGCGGCATCAACGGCCGCAAGATCAATTTCACCCAACTCGACAACGCCTACAGCGCGCCGAAAGCGGTCGAGCAATCCCGCAAGCTGATCGAAGATGTCGGCGTGCTGGCCGAGGTCGGCACGATCGGCACCGCGCCCAACGTCGCGATCCAGAAATACCTCAATGCCAAGCAAGTGCCGCAGCTCTTCATCACGGCCGGCGGACGCCGTTTCAACGATCCCAAGACCTTCCCGTGGACGGTTCCGCTCTATCCGGACTTCGAGACCGAGGGCCGCGTCGTCGCCAAGTACATCCTGAGCGCAAAGCCGAACGCCAGGATCGGCGTGCTCTACCAGAACGACGACTACGGCAAGGACTATCTCAAGGGCCTCCGCGCCGGCCTCGGTCCGAAGGCCGAGCTGATCGTCGCGCAGGCGTCCTACGAACTCGCCGACCCGACGATCGATTCGCAGATCGTCCAGCTCAAGGCCGCTGGCGTCGACACGCTGATCGAACAGTCGTCGTCGAAGGCCGCCGCGCAATCGATCCGCAAGGTCTACGAGCTTGGCTGGAAACCCCTGCACGTGATCGGCGGTTCGACGGCATCGGTCGAGACCATCCTGAAACCGGCAGGCCTCGAAGCGTCGAAGGGGCTGGTCACCACGCAATTCCTCAAGCAGCCCGGCGATCCGGCCTGGGCCAATGACGACGAGGTCAAGGCTTACAAGGACTTCCTGAAGACCTACGCGCCGTCAGCCAATCCGGACGACTACTCCGTGCTGGTTGCCTATATGAACGTGCATGGCCTCGAGCTGGCGCTGCGCAAATGCGGCGACGACCTGACCCGCGAGAACCTAATCAAGCAGGCGACCTCGCTGAACGGCGAGCGGCTGCCGATGATGCTTCCGGGTATCTCGATCGGCATACGCCCCGGCGACTACACGCCGTTCCGGACCCTGCGGATCGCGACATTCGACGGCGAAAGCTGGTCGCTGACCGGCGAACCGCTGTCGGCGGATTGAAGACAGTCGGCGAGATCCCTTCGGGCGTCTCGCCGACGTCACCTCAGGCGCGCAGGCTCGGCAGATCGAGCCCGTTGGCGCGGGCGCATTCGATCGCCGTCTCATAGCCGGCGTCGGCGTGGCGCATCACGCCGGTCGCCGGGTCGTTCCACAGCACGCGCTCGAGCCGGCGCGCCGCTTCCGGCGTGCCGTCGGCGACGATCACCATGCCGGCATGCTGCGAATAGCCGATGCCGACGCCGCCGCCGTGGTGCAACGACACCCAGGTGGCCCCGCTCGCACAATTGAGCAGCGCATTGAGCAGCGGCCAGTCCGACACCGCATCCGAACCATCGCGCATCGCCTCGGTCTCGCGGTTCGGGCTCGCCACCGAGCCACTGTCGAGATGATCGCGGCCGATCACGATCGGCGCCTTGAGCTCGCCGCGCGCCACCATCTCGTTGAAGGCAAGGCCGAGGCGATGACGGTCGCCGAGACCGACCCAGCAGATCCGCGCCGGCAGCCCCTGAAACTTGATGCGCGCCTTCGCCATGTCCAGCCAGTTGTGCAGATGGCCATCGTTCGGCATCAGCTCCTTGACCTTGGCATCGGTCTTGAAGATGTCCTCGGGATCGCCGGACAGCGCCGCCCAGCGGAACGGCCCGACGCCGCGACAGAACAGCGGCCGGATATAGGCCGGCACGAAGCCCGGAAAATCGAACGCCTGCTTCAGGCCCATGTCCTTGGCCATCTGGCGGATGTTGTTGCCGTAGTCGAGCGTCGGGATGCCCTGCGCGTGGAAATCCAGCATGGCCCGGACGTGATCGACCATCGAGGTCTTGGAGGCCGTCTCGACCGCCTTCGGATCGGCGGCGCGCCGCGTCTCCCATTCGGCGAGCGTCCACCCCCTCGGCAAATAGCCGTTGATCGGATCATGCGCGCTGGTCTGGTCGGTGACGATGTCCGGCCGCACGCCACGCCGCACCAGTTCCGGAAAGATCTCGGCCGCATTGCCGAGCAGGCCGACCGACACAGGCTTCCCGCTCTTGGTCGCATCGGCAATGATCGCCAACGCCTCGTCGAGCGTCGCGGCCTGGCGGTCGAGATAGCCCGTGCGCAGCCGCATCTCGATCCGGCTCGGCTGGCACTCGACCGCGAGCATCGAAGCGCCGGCCATGGTCGCGGCCAGCGGCTGCGCGCCGCCCATGCCACCGAGGCCCGCCGTGAGAATCCATTTGCCGGCAAGACTGCCGCCATAATGCCGGCGCCCGACCTCGACGAAGGTCTCATAGGTCCCCTGCACGATGCCCTGGCTGCCGATGTAGATCCAGGAGCCGGCCGTCATCTGGCCGAACATCATCAGGCCCTGCCGGTCCAGCTCGTTGAAATGATCGAGCGTCGCCCAATGCGGCACCAGATTCGAATTCGCGATCAGGACGCGCGGCGCATCCGCGTGGGTGCGGAAAACACCGACCGGCTTGCCGGATTGCACCAGCAGCGTCTGATCGGCATCGAGCTTGCGCAAGGAGGCGGCGATCCGGTCAAAACTCTCCCAGTCGCGCGCCGCGCGACCGATGCCGCCATAGACCACGAGCTCGCTCGGGCGCTCGGCGACATCGGGATCCAGATTGTTCATCAGCATGCGCAGCGGCGCTTCCGTCAGCCAGCTCTTCGCACTGACGTCGCTGCCGCGGGGAGCGCGGATGATGCGTTCATTGTCCAGTCGGCGATTCATGACGGGGGGCCCCTGTTGGCTAAGCGAATTTTGGAAACGGATCGGTCGAAAGGGCCGCGATTGCGGCGGCAGGCAACGCGTCGGCTTCGATCAGCCGCGCTGCCTGCGCAAGATCGTCGGCCATGTAGCGGTCCGCGGCGAGCGCGGGAACATGCGCACGCAGCGCAACGATGACGGCGGCGAGCGGCTTGCTCGTTGAATGCGGCGCGCGCAGCGTGATGCCCTGCGCCGCGACCAGCAGCTCGATGCCCAGGATGGCAGCGAGATTGTCGGCCATGTCGGACAGCCGTCGCGCGGCATGGGCCGCCATCGAGACGTGATCTTCCTGGTTGGCGCTGGTCGGCGTCGAATCAATCGAGCACGGCATCGCGCGCTGCTTGTTCTCGGCATACAGCGCGGCCGCCGTGACCTCGGCGATCATGAACCCGGAGTTGATGCCGGGCTCAGGTGTCAAGAACGGCGGCAAGCCGAAATTCAGCGCTGGATCGACCAGCGTTGCGATCCGGCGCTCGCTGGTCGCGCCGATCTCCGAGAGCGCCAGCGCGATCTGGTCGGCGGCGAACGCCACCGGCTCGGCGTGAAAATTGCCGCCGGAGACGATCTCATTGGTCTCGACCAGCACCAGCGGATTATCCGTGACGGCGTTGGCCTCGACGGTCAGCCCGCGCGCGGCCTGCGCGAGCAGATCGAGCACGGCGCCCGCGACCTGCGGCTGGCAGCGCAGGCAATAAGGGTCCTGCACCCGCTCGTCGCCTTCGAGATGCGACTGCCTGATGTCGCTGCCGTCGAGCAGCGCGGTCAAGGTCGCAGCCGCGGCGATCTGCCCGTCGTGGCCGCGCAAGGCCTGGATCTCCGGGCGAAACGGCACCGTCGACGCCATCGCCGCATCGACCGACAGCGCACCGGTCACCAGCGCGGCACACGCCAGCCGATGCGCGCGCAGCAGGCCCGAAATCGCGTAGGCTGTCGAAAACTGCGTGCCGTTGATCAGCGCGAGCCCCTCCTTGGGGCCGAGCGTCAATGGCGCGAGGCCAGCGGTCGCCAGCGCTTCATGGCCCGGCACGATCCGGCCACCGTGGATCGCCTGCCCCTCCCCGATCATCACGGCGGTCATATGCGCGAGCGGCGCGAGATCGCCGGAGGCGCCGACCGAACCCTGCTGCGGGACCAGCGGTGTGACGCCGCGCGCCAGCATGCCCTGCAACTGCTCGATGATTTCACGGCGCACGCCAGAGGCGCCACGGCCGAGCGAGATCACCTTTAACGCCATCATCAGGCGCACGATCGGCTCGGGCGTGGCAGGGCCGACCCCGCAACAATGCGACAGGATCAGGTTGCGCTGAAGCAGCGCCGTCTGGTCGGGCGCAATGCGCGTCGATGCCAGCTTCCCGAATCCGGTATTGATGCCGTAGGCGGGAACGTCGGTCCGTGCCGCCTTCGCCACGATCTCCGCCGCGGCCTCGACCCGCGGCCAGAACGATGCATCGAGCTCGACGGCCGCCCCCGCGAGCACGCGCGCCAGCACATCGAGGCCAACCGTTCCGGGCATCACGACGATGCGCGCATCTCGATCGCTCATTGGCCCCTCCACACCCGGCCGTGCAACGGATTGAAGCCGATCCGGTAGACCAGTTCGGCGGGACGATCGACGTCCCAGATCGCAAGATCGCAGGACTTGCCTGCTTCGAGCGTACCGGTCTCGGCGAGCAAGCCGAGCGCGCGGGCTCCTTCCCGCGTCACGCCTGCGAGACATTCGGCGACCGTCATCCGGAACAGCGTCGCGCCCATGTTCATCGCAAGCAGCAGCGAGGTCAGCGGCGAACTGCCTGGATTGCAGTCGGTCGCCAGCGCCATCGGCACGCCATGTTTGCGGAACAGTTCGACCGGCGGCTTCTGCGTCTCGCGAATGAAATAGAACGCGCCAGGCAGCAGCACCGCCACGGTCCCCGCCTTGGCCATCGCGGCAGCGCCGGCTTCGTCGGTATGCTCGAGATGATCGGCCGACAGCGCGGAGAATTTTGCGGCGAGTGCCGCACCGCCGAGATTCGACAACTGATCCGCGTGCAGCTTCACGGGCACTCCCAGCGCACGCGCCGCTGCGAGCACCCGCGCCGTCTGCTCTCCGGAAAATGCGATGTCTTCCATGAACGCGTCGACGGCATCGGCAAGGCCGGCCTTGGCCACCGCCGGCAGCATCGTGTTGCAGACCAGATCGATGTAGTGGTCCTTGGCGCCATTGGCCTCCGGCGGCAGTGCATGCGCACCGAGGAACGAGGTGCGGATCGCAACCTTCCGCAACTGGCCGAGCTTGCGTGCGGCCGATAGCTGGCGCATCTCGGTCTCGGCATCGAGACCGTAACCGGACTTGATCTCGACCGTGGTTGCGCCTTCGCCGATCAGGGCATCGAGCCGCGGCAGCGCGCCTGCAACCAGTTCGGCCTCGGTCGCCTTGCGTGTTGCGGCAACCGTCGAGACGATGCCGCCGCCGGCGCGCGCGATCTCCTCATAGCTCGCGCCCTTCAAGCGAAGCTCGAACTCGTGCGCGCGATTGCCGCCGAACACGAGATGGGTGTGGCAATCGACCAGGCCGGGCGTGATCCAGCGGCCGCCGCAATCGATCCGCTCGACGGCATCCGCGTCCACAGGAAAATCCGATTGCGCATCCGCATAGACGATGCGGCCGTCGCGCGCCGCGACCAACCCGCGCTCGATCTCGCCGAGATCGGCGCGGTCGCCGCGCATCGTGGCGAGCCGGGCATTGTGCCAGATCCGGTCGAAGCGCTCTGCCATGCGAAAGGTCCCTTCGAGGTGGGATGCTTGACTTATATGTCTAGACATATAATCGTGTCCCGGTTCTGTCCAGCCGGCGTGGAAAAATGACACGACTGCATTTCGCATTCGCGCTGCTGCCCTCGGGCTGGGCCAATGACGTGCGGATCGAGTTCACCGACGGCGTGATCGCCTCGGTGACGGCTGGTGTTGCATCCACCAGCGAAGACGAACGGCACCAACTGGCGGTTCCGGGATTGGCGAGCCTGCACAGCCACGCCTTTCAGCGCGGCATGGCCGGGCTCGCGGAACTGCGTGGCGATACGACGGATACGTTCTGGACCTGGCGCGAGACCATGTATCGCTTCGCGCTGACGATGACGCCGGACGACGTCACTGCCGTTGCCACCCTGCTCTATGTCGAGATGCTCGAGCGCGGCTTCACCCGCGTTGGCGAGTTTCACTACCTCCACCACGATCGCGACGGCTCGCCTTACGCCAACCCCGCCGAGATGGCGGAGCGCATCGCTGAGGCATCCGACGCCGCCGGCATCGGCCTCACCCTGCTGCCGAGCTTCTATGCACACGGCACGTTCGGCGGCGCTGCGCCGCATGCCGGACAACGCCGCTTCATCTGCTCGGTCGACCAGTTCGCGGCGCTGATGGTGGCTTCACGCGATGCGATCCGAAACCTGCCCGGCGCCAATATCGGCATCGCACCGCACAGCCTGCGTGCGGTGGCGCCAGATGAACTCGCGGCGATCATTCCGCTCGCCGGTGCAGACCCCATCCACATCCACGCCGCCGAGCAGGTGCGCGAGGTGGAGGATTGCCTCGCCTGGTCGGGACAGCGACCGGTGCAATGGCTGCTCGACCACGCGCCCGTCGACCAACGCTGGTGCCTGATCCATGCGACGCACATGACGGAGCAGGAAGTCGCGGCGCTCGCCGGCAGCGGCGCGGTTGCCGGCCTCTGTCCCGTCACCGAGGCCAGCCTCGGCGACGGCATCTTTGCGGCGCGCGAATTCCTCGCCGCGGGCGGCCGGTTCGGCATTGGCACTGACTCCAATGTCCTCGTTGGCGTCGCCGACGAACTGCGCCAGCTCGAATACGGCCAGCGGCTGAAACACCGCGAGCGCAATGTGCTCTCGGGGCGCCCCGGCGCGTCCACCGGGCGCGCCCTGTTCGATCACGCCCTCGCGGGCGGCGCGCAGGCGCTCGCGCAAGGGAAGTCCGGGCTGGTACCCGGCGCCCGCGCCGACATCGTCAGCCTCGACACCGCGCATCCATCACTCGCGGGACGGTCGGGGGATGCGGTGGTCGATGGCTGGCTGTTCGCGGCCGGCAGCGATGCGATCGACTGCGTCTGGGCCGGCGGCGACAGGCTGGTCGCGGGCGGGCGGCACCGGCTGCGCGACAGCGCGCGCGAGCGGTTCAATGCCAGCGTCCGAAGGCTCATCGCATGAGCCTCGCTTCGGATCGGGCCAAGGCCAATGCGGTCGGCAAGCCGACGCTGTACAAGCGAATCCGGCTCGACATCGAGACCCGGATCCTGACCGGCGAGTGGCCGCCCGGTCACCGCATCCCGTTCGAGCACCAGCTGATGGCGCGCTATCGCTGCTCGCGGATGACGGTGAACAAGGCGCTGTCCGAACTGGCGCAAGCCGACCTGATCGAGCGGCGGCGGCGCGCCGGCACGTTCGTGCGCCGTCCGCAGCACATGTCGGCCGTGCTCAAGATCGCCGACATCAGGGCCGAGATCAGCGCGCTCGGTCGTGCTTACGGCTATCAGCTGATCGATTGCCGGCGTCGCACCGCAACGTCGGCCGATCGCGCCCGGCTCGGCGTCAGCACCGCCGGCAAGGTGATCGCGATCGCCTGCCGCCACAGCGCCGACAACGTGCCGTTCGCGGTCGAGGACAGGCTGATCGATCTCACCACGGTTCCGGAAGCCGCGAACGCCGATTTTGCACGCGAACCGCCGGGATCATGGCTGCTGCATCACGTGCCGTGGACGGAAGCCGAGCACACGATCAGCGCGGTGATTGCCGATGATCACACCGCAAAAGCCCTCGACATCGCGGTCGGCGCGCCCTGCCTCGTGATCGACCGCTACACCTGGCGCAGCGCACGCACGGTGACGGCGGTGCGGCTGCATTATCCCGGCGAGACGCACCGTCTGGTGGCGCGCTTCAAGGGAGGCTGACGGATCTTTTCTTGCGGCACAATTCATGCAGTGCATGATGCGCCACAACGTGTTTGATGCGGCAATCCGCCGCGACTGACGTGAGACCATCAACAGGGTTCAATCCATCATTTCGCAAAGGGGGCAATCATGCGTTCTGTCAAACTATTTCCAGCAATCATCGCTTTACTGGCGTCGACCACCGCGTTCGCGGATGACGTCAAGGTCGGCGTCGGCATCTCCGGATGGACCGGCTTCGCGCCGCTGACGCTCGCCAAGGAGGCCGGCATCTTCAAGAAGAACGGGCTCGACGTCACCTTGAAGAAGATCCCGCAGAAGGACCGGCACCTCGCGATCGCCTCGGGCGACATCCAATGTGCCGCCACCACGGTCGAGACCTGGATCTCCTGGAACGCCAACGGCGTCGCAACCAAGCAGATCTTCCAGCTCGACAAGAGCTATGGCGCCGACGGCATGGCCGTGCGCAACGACGTCGCGGCGATCAAGGACCTCAAGGGCAAGACCGTTGCGGCCTCGGCGCCGGGCACCTCGCCGTATTTCGCGCTGGCCTGGATGCTGAAGAAGAACGGCCTCACGGTGAAAGACGTCACGGTGGTCAATCTGGAGCCGGCCGCAGCGGCACAAGCCTTCGTTTCGGGGCAGAACGATGCCGCGATGACCTACGAGCCCTATCTGTCGACGGTGCGTGCCGCGCCCGACAAAGGCAAGATCATCGCCACCACGCTCGACTACCCGATCGTGATGGACACGTTCGGCTGTACGCCGAAATTCCTGACCGACAATCCGAAGGCGGCGCAGGCGCTGGCCAACAGCTATTTCGAGGCGCTCGACATGATCGCCAAGGATCAGGCCAAGGCCTATGAGATCATGGGCGCGGACGTGAAACAGACCGGCGAGCAGTTCGGCAACTCGGCCAAGTACCTGCGCTGGCAGGACAAGGCCGCCAACCAGAAATTCTTTGCCGGCGACTTCCTGACCTTCAACAAGGAGGCCGCCGAGCTGCTGCTCGAGGTCGGCATCATCAAGGCCGCGCCGAAGATCGAGGACCTCTACGACGCCAGCTTCATCAAGTGATGCGTCCTCTCGAGCCCACCACATCGAAGCAGCGCGTGGCCTATGGCCTCGCGTTCTTCGTGCTGTTCGTCGCCCTGTGGTCCTGGGCGACGTTCGGCGGCCATGTATCGAAGACCTTCCTCGCCAACCCGCTGACCATGGTGCAGGAAGGCTATGAGCTGCTCGCCAAGCAAGGCTTCCTGTTCGACATCGGCATGACGATCTGGCGCGTCATCGGCGGCTTCGCGCTGGCCGCCGTGATCGCGGTGCCGATCGGCGTGCTGATGGGGGCTTACAAGCCGGTCGAGGCCTTCCTCGAACCGTTCGTGTCCTTTGCGCGCTATCTGCCTGCGTCCGCCTTCATCCCGCTGCTGATCCTGTGGGCGGGGATCGGCGAGCTGCAAAAGCTGCTGGTGATCTTCATCGGCGCCGTGTTCCAGATCATCCTGATGGTCGCCGTCACCGTCGGCGCCACGCGGCGCGATCTGGTCGAGGCCGCCTACACGCTCGGCGCGCGCGACAGCGGCATCATCCGCCGCGTGCTGCTGCCATCCGCGGCACCGGAGATCGCCGAAATCCTCCGCCTAGTGCTGGGCTGGGCCTGGACCTATGTCATCGTCGCCGAACTGATCGGCTCGTCGTCCGGCATCGGGCACATGATCACCGACAGCCAGGCGCTGCTCAACACCGGCCAGATCATCTTCGGCATCATCGTGATCGGGCTGATCGGCCTGATCTCCGATTTCCTGTTCAAGGCGTTCAACGCCTGGCTGTTCCCGTGGAAGCTCGCATGACCCTGCTTCGGATCGATCAGGTCGCGCGCACCTTCCCCGCCCGCGCCGGTAACGCGCCAACCCGGGCGCTGGAGCCGACCACGCTCGACGTCGGCGACAACGACTTCGTCACCATCCTGGGCCCGTCCGGCTGCGGCAAGTCCACCCTGCTCCGGATCATCGCAGGCCTCGACCGGCCAACCAGCGGCCGCGTCACCCTCGATGGCCGCGAGGTCACCGGCCCCGGTGCTGATCGCGGCATGGTGTTCCAGTCCTACACTTTGTTTCCCTGGCTGACCGTGCGCGAGAACATCGCGTTCGGCCTGCGCGAGCGCGGCGCATCGCAAGCCGAACGGCATGAGATCGCCGACGCCTTCATCCGCCGGGTCGGGCTATCGGGCTTCGAAAATCATTGGCCCAAGCAGCTGTCCGGCGGCATGCAGCAGCGCACTGCGATCGCCCGCGCGCTGGCCAACGATCCCAAGATCCTGCTGCTCGACGAACCGTTCGGCGCGCTCGACAACCAGACCCGGGCCTTGATGCAGGAGATGCTGCTCGGGATCTGGGAGCGCGACCAGAAGACGGTGCTGTTCGTCACCCACGACATCGAGGAAGCGATCTTTCTCGGCAGCCGCGTCATCGTGATGAGCGCCCGTCCCGGCCGCATCAAGGCGGAGATCGCGGTCGACCTGCCGCATCCCCGTTCCTACAAGATCAAGACCACGCCTGAATTCGTCGCCCTGAAGGAGCGGCTGGTCGAGGAGATCCGCACCGAAGCGCTGAAGGTCGCCGAACAGGCCTAAAAGGCGATCGTCAGTGGCTGATCATCCAGGGACGTGCGGTCGGAAAGCCCTTGGCGCCGCTCTTGGTCTTGGTCATCAGCCGCGCCGGCTTTTTCTTCCCGGAAGAGGAAGAGCAGCAACCGCAGCCCGGGCCGTGTGCGGCCTTGTACTGATCGAGCGTCTTCGGCGCGTGCCGGCTTTGCTCGTTGGTGGCGTGCGCCTTGCGCTTGTCCGAGGGCATGCAGAAGAACGCCGGCGCGGTCAGGATCACGCGCGGCGAGGTCGTCTCGCATTGCGGGCAATCCTGCGGCAGATCGCATTCCGCCATCGGCCGCATGTCGGTGAATGGGCCGCAGTCATTGCAGAGATATTCGTAGATCGGCATTTCCCTAAATCCCTTGCGCAGTCGTGTGACATCCGGCGACGGATGCGGGGCGGCCAAAGCACAGCCGTCCCGCACCCTTCGCGCAGGGATTACTTGTCTTGCGAGATCGGCATCTGGATGTCGCCCTTGATGTGCTTGATCGGCCCTGCCGACGACGGCATGATGTCGAAATCGAAGATCTCCGTCGGCAGCCATAGCGTGGCGCAGGCATTGGGGACGTCGACCACGCCGGAGATGTGGCCCTGGCACGGCGCGGTGCCGAGGATCGAATAGGCCTGGGCGCCGGAGTAGCCGAACTTCTTCAGATATTCGATCGCGTTCAAACAGGCCTGGCGGTAGGCGATGTGGACGTCGAGGTAATGCTGCTTGCCGGCCTCGTCGACCGAAATGCCCTCGAAGATCAGATAGTCCTTGTAGTTCGGCGTGATCGGCGACGGCTTGAACACGGGATTCTTGATGCCGTATTTCGAGACGCCGTCCTTGATCAGGTCGACCTTGATGTGCAGCCAGCCGGCCATCTCGATGGCGCCGCAGAAGGTAATCTCGCCGTCGCCCTGGCTGAAATGCAAATCGCCCATCGAGAGCCCGCCGCCCGGCACATAGACCGGGAAATAGATCTTCGAGCCGCGCGACAGATCCTTGATGTCGCAATTGCCGCCATGCTCGCGCGGCGGCACGGTGCGGGCGCCCTCGAGGCCGATCTTGGCCTTGACGTCGCCCTTGGCCTGACCGGCATGCGCGGTCGGCGCGAACGGCGGATTGGCGAGGCCCGGCACGCGGGTCGGATTGGTCGCGATCAACTCGGCTTCGCGCGCATTCCACGCCGCCAGCATCTTGGCGTCGGGCAGACAGCCGATCAGGCCGGGATGGATCAGGCCGGCGAAGTTGACGCCGGGGACGTGGCGCGACGAGGTATAGAGCCCCTTGATGTCCCAGATCGACTTCTGCGCCAGCGGGAAATGGTCGGTGAGGAAGCCGCCGCCATTCTGCTTGGAGAAGAAGCCGTTGAAACCCCACAGGCTCTCCTTCAGCGGACCGACATCGAGCAGGTCGACGACCAGGAGGTCGCCCGGCTCGGCGCCCTTGACGCCGATCGGGCCGGAGAGGAAATGCACGATCGACAGGTCGATGTCGCGCACGTCGTCGGCCGAGTCGTTGTTCTTGATGAAGCCGCCGGTCCAGTCGACGGTCTCGATGATGAAGTCGTCGCCCGGGCTGACCCACTCGACGATCGGAACCTCGGGATGCCAGCGATTATGGATCTTGTCGTTTTCATAAGCCGACTTGCTGAGATCGACCTTGATCAGTGTGTCTGGCATCGCAATGCTCCCCTTGGTTTACTGAGTGTGGTTGGTTACACGGACAGATATTTTGAGATCTGCGCGGCATCGACGCTAGCGCGCGGATCGTCGCGGACGATCTCGCCGTTCTCGATGACGAGCACGCGGTCGGCGATGTCGAGCGCGAAGCTCAGCACCTGCTCGGAGACCACGATCGACAGCCCCCGCTCGTCGCGGATCCGCTTCAGGGTGCGCGCCATGTCCTTGATGATCGACGGCTGGATGCCTTCGGTCGGCTCATCAAGCAGCAGCACCTTCGGCTTGGTCGCAAGTGCGCGGGCGATCGCGAGCTGCTGCTGCTGCCCGCCGGAGAGATTGCCGCCGCGCCGGCCCTTCATCTCGAGCAGCACCGGGAACAGTTCGTAGATGTCACCGGGCACCTCCGAGCCGCCTGACACCACGAGCCCGGTCTCGATGTTTTCCTTCACCGTCATGGTGGAGAAGATCATGCGGCCCTGCGGCACGTAGGCGAGCCCCTTCGCCACCCGCTCGTAGCTCTTAAGGCCATCGAGCGCGGCGCCGTCCATGGTCATCTTGCCGCTCTTGGCCGGCAGGATGCCCATCAGGGATTTCATCAGCGTGGTCTTGCCCATGCCGTTGCGGCCCATGATCGCGACGATCTCGTTGGACGCGACCGAGACGTTGAGGCCGTGTAGCACCTCGCTCTGGCCATAGGCGACGTGAAGATCATTGATTGCCAGCATGTCGTCGCTCCCAGGCACGGGTGCTTGTCTTCACCTCTCCCCACCGGGGAGAGGTCGGCGCAAAGCGCCGGGTGAGGGCCTTCAGGTCCCACGAGGGAGCATCACCCCTCGCCCGGATCGCATCTAACGATGCGATCCGACCTCTCCCACAGGGGGAGAGGTGAACCGAGTTCGCGGCTCGACTTGCCGTAACCATGCGTCAGTGCCCCAAATAGACTTCGATCACTTTTGGATCGTTCTTGACGTGCTCCATGGTCCCCTCGGACAGGATCTGCCCCTGGTGCAGCACCGTCACCTTGTGCGCGATGTCCTCGACGAACTTCATGTCGTGCTCGATCACCAGCACCGAGCGGTCCTTGATGATGCGGTTGAGCAGCTCGGCAGTCTTGGCGCGCTCGGAGACGCTCATGCCGGCGACCGGCTCATCGAGCATCAGGAGGTCCGGATCCTGGATCAGCAGCATGCCGATCTCGAGCCACTGCTTCTGGCCATGGCTGAGCTGGTCGGCATAGGTATTGAGCCGGTCCTTGAGGAAGATCATCTCGGCGACCTCCTCGACCCGCTGCTTGACGGTGTCGTCGCGCTGGAAGGTCAGCGAGCCGAACACGGTGCGGCCACGCGGAAAGGAAATCTCGAGGTTCTCGAACACGGTGAGATCCTCGAACACCGACGGGGTCTGGAACTTGCGCCCCACGCCGGCCTGCACGATCTCGTTCTCGCGGAGTTTCGTCAGCTCCTGGCCGCGGAACTGGATCGAGCCTGATGTCGCTCGGGTCTTGCCGCAGATCAGGTCGAGCACCGTGGTCTTGCCGGCGCCGTTCGGGCCGATGATGACGCGGATCTCGTTCTCCTCGACATAGAAGGAGAGATCGTTGACCGCCTTGAAGCCGTCAAAGGACACGGTGAGACCGGAGACCGCGAGCAGGAAGTCTTTGGGCTGATGGCCGACGAGCATGATGATCCCTCCTCACTCGGCCGGTGCGCCGTCGGCGACGAGGCCGGCGGCCGATTTCGATTTGCGTGATGACAAAAGACGATCGATGCGGGGCTGGATGTGGTCCGCCCAGATGCCGGAGAGCCCGTTCGGGAAGGCCAGCACGACCGCGATGAACAACGCGCCGAGACCGAACAGCCAGAGCTGCGGGAAGGATTCCGAGAGGCTGGTCTTGGCGAAATTGACCAGCAGCGCACCCCAGACCGCGCCGAAGATCGACATCCGGCCGCCGACCGCGGTGTAGATCACCATCTCGATCGACGGCACGATGCCGACGAAGGACGGCGACATGAAGCCGACTTCGAGCGTGAACATCGCGCCGCCGATCGCAGCGAACACCGCGGCGGCGCAGAACGCGAAGATCTTGAAGTTGGCGACGCTGTAACCGGAGAAACGCACACGATCCTCCTGCTCCCTCATCGCCACCAGGATGCGCCCGAGTTTTGTCAGGCGGATGAACTGCGCGGCGACGATGCATCCGAACAGCAGCACAACCTCGACGAAATACAGAATGAACTTGGCGTGATCGGTGCGGATGTCCCAGCCGTTCAGCGTGCGCAAATCGGTAATGCCGTTGATGCCGCCGGTGTAGCCCTGCTGCCCCACGATCAGGATGGTGAGGATCGCGGCGATCGCTTGCGTGATGATCGCGAAGTACACGCCACCGACCCGGCGCTTGAACATCGCGGCGCCGATGATCAGCGCGAAGACTGCGGGAACCAGCAAGATCGCCAGCAGCGTGACCGGGAAGCTGTGGAATGGCTTCCAGAAGAAGGGCAGCGAGGTGAGCTGATTCCAATCCATGAAGTCGGGGATGCCGGGCGTCGACTGGATCTTGGTGTTCGCGACCGACGACGCCTCGAGCTTGAGGTACATCGCCATGCAGTAGCCGCCGAGGCCGAAGAACACGCCCTGCCCCAGGCTCAGGATGCCGCCATAGCCCCAGCACAGCACGAGGCCGATGCCGACGAAGGCGTAGGTCAGGTATTTGGCGACCAAATTGAGACGGAAGATATCCAGCGACAGCGGCAGGATCAGAAACAGCAGCACCGCGAGCGCCAGGAAGCCGAGCAGTTCGGAGCGATTGAAAAAGCGCGAGTTGATCATGACCAGCCTGCTTGTTCTTATTTGCGGACCTTGAGTGCGAACAGCCCCTGCGGACGCACCATCAGGATCGCGACGATGGTCAGCAGCGTGATCACCTTGGCCATCGATCCCGACAGGAAGAATTCCAGCGTCGACTGGGTCTGCGAGATCGAGAAGGCGGAGGCGATGGTGCCGAACAGCGAGGCGGCGCCGCCGAACACCACGACCAGGAAAGTGTCGACGATATAGAGCTGGCCGGCGGTCGGTCCGGTCGAGCCGATCATGGTGAAGGCCGAGCCGGCGATCCCCGCGATGCCGCAGCCGAGCCCGAAAGTGTAGCGATCGACCTTCTCGGTGTTGATGCCGACGGCGCCCGCCATGACGCGGTTCTGCACCACGGCTCGCACCTGCTTGCCCCAGCTCGACCAGAACAGGATGTAGAACACGACGATCGTGATCAGGACCGTCAGCCCCATCACGAACATGCCGTTGATCGGGATCTGGATCGAGTCAGTGGCCTGCCAGGAGCCCATCATCCATTCCGGCAGATCGACGCCGACCTCGCGCGCGCCGAACACCGAGCGGTAGGCCTGCTGCAGGATCAGGCTGAGGCCCCAGGTCGCCAGCAGCGTATCGAGCGGGCGCTTGTAGAGGTGGCGTATCAGCGCCCATTCGACCAGCATGCCGAGCGCGCCCGAGGCGATGAACGCCAGGATCATCGCGATGAAGAAGTAGCCCGGGAAAAGCCAGGGCGCGGCGTGCTGCACCACGTTCGACGTCATCCAGGTGACGTAGGCGCCGAGGATCATGAACTCGCCATGGGCCATGTTGATCACGCCCATCTGGCCGAAGATGATGGCAAGCCCCAGCGCCATCAGCACATAGACGGAGAACAGGATGAGCCCGGCAAATCCCTGCATCGCGAGGATGGCGCCGAGGTCGCTGATCGAATAGTCGCCGAACATCTGTCGTCCTCCAGTCCAAGGGGCATGCGCCGCGACGTGTGCGGCGCCCGATCGGCGGCGTGGGCGATGACGTCCACGCCGCGATGCGTTGAGGGAGCGGTTGCGCGGTTTACCCGCCCGGCCTCACTGGTAGCCCTTCGGGAACGGGTTCGGCTCGACGAGGTCTGCGGTCTCGTAGATCAGCTCATACTGGCCGTCGGCCTTGGCGCGCCCGACGCGGGTCTTCGACCACAGATGATGGTTCTCGTGGATGCGCACGTAGCCTTCGGGCGCGCCCTTGAACTCGACCCCGGGCGAGGCCGCCGCGATCTTGTCGATGTCGAACGATCCGGCCTTCTCCGCGGTCAACTTCCACAGCCACGGGCCGAGATAGGCGGCCTGCGTGACGTCGCCGATCACGGTCTTCTCGCCCCACATCTTCTTGAACGCCGGCACGAAGGCCTTGTTGTTCGGGTTGTCGAGTGACTGGAAGTACTTCATGCAGGCATAGGCGCCCGCGATGTTTTCGCCGCCGATGCCGTCGATCTCGTCCTCGGTGACCGAGATCGTCAGCAGCGTCTGCTTCGACAGGTCGATACCCGCCGCCTTGAGCTGCTTGTAGAACGCGACGTTCGAGCCGCCGACGATGATCGCGTAGATCACGTCCGGCTTGGTCAGCTTGATCTTGTTGATGACCGAGTTGAACTGGGTCGAGCCGAGCGGGAAGTATTCCTCGCCGACCACCTTGCAGCCTTGCAAATGGTTCTCGATGTGCTTGCGCGCGATCTTGTTCGAGGTGCGCGGCCAGATGTAGTCGGAGCCGAGCAGATAGAAGCTCTTCGCGCCCTTGGTCTTGTTGACCCAGTCGAGGCCGGCGATGATCTGCTGGGTGGCCTCCTGGCCGGTGTAGATCACGTTCTTGGACTGCTCGAGGCCTTCATAGAAGGTCGGGTAGTACAGCATGCCGTTGTACTGCTCGAACACCGGCAGCACCGCCTTGCGCGAGGCCGAGGTCCAGCAGCCCATCACCGCGGCGCATTTGTCGTTGACCAGCAGCTTCTTGGCTTTCTCCGCGAAGGTCGGCCAGTCGCTCGCGCCGTCCTCCTGGATGAACTTGATCTTGCGGCCCAGCACGCCGCCGGCGGCGTTGATCTGCTCGATCGCGAGCTTCTCGGCCTCGACCGACCCGGTCTCGGAGATCGCCATGGTGCCGGTGACGGAGTGCAGGATGCCGACGGTGACTTCGCTATCGGTGACTGCAAGACCGGTGGTGTTGACCGCAGAAGTTGCAGGAACGTCGGCAAATGCGGGACGGCCCAGCATCGAGATGGCCGGCAATGCGGCCATGCCCATCAAGAGCTTGCGGCGGAGCGGAGACGGCAGTCCTGGTTTGGTTTCGTCTGACATGAGCACCCCATCTGGTTCGAGAACGCTTATTGATGAGGCGAGGATTGCTTACTTTTGTGCAGCGCACTGATACGTGAGATCGCGTATACTGCACCGCAAAATAGCGACGTAGGTTTTTGGTACGGGATTTGCCCGCGATCAGCGCATCGTGGACCAGGAGTTTGAGCGAGTGGCAGGGCGGCAGCGGATAGACCGCGTCAGGCGCCAATACAATCAATGGGTCGCCAACCAGACGCTGGAAGACTACGCGCTGCGCTTCACGGCCAAGAGCGCGCGGCGCTGGTCCGCCGCCCGCGTCGCCAACACCGCGCTTGGCGCGATCTCTTTCCTGGCGCTGGAGGCGATCGGCGGCACCATCACGCTGAACTATGGCGCGATGAATGCCTCCGCGGCGATCCTGGTGGTCAGCGTCATCATCTTCCTGTGCGGGCTGCCGATCGCCTACCACGCCGCGAAGAGCGGCATCGACATCGACCTGCTGACCCGCGGCGCCGGCTTCGGCTATATCGGCTCGACCATCACCTCGTTGATCTACGCCTCCTTCACCTTCATCTTCTTCGCGATCGAGGCGGTGATCCTGGCCAGCGCACTCGACATGTGCTTCGGCATTCCGCGGCCGATCGGCTATCTGATCAGCGCGGTGGTGATCATCCCGCTGGTCATCTACGGCATCACGCTGATCAGCCGGTTCCAGCTCTGGACCCAGCCGCTGTGGATCATCCTCCACATCATGCCGTTCGCGGCGATCGCCTGGGCCAATCCGCATTCCTTCACCGAGTGGCGCAAATTCGCCGGCGACCACGGCGATCCCTCCGGCCATCTCGATCTGCTGCTGTTCGGCACCGCGGCCTCCGTCGTGTTCGCGCTGGTGGCGCAGATCGGCGAGCAGGTCGACTTCCTGCGCTTCCTGCCGCGCGACCGCCGCACCTCGCGCAAGGCCTGGTGGATCGCACTGCTCGGCGCCGGTCCCGGCTGGATCGTGCTCGGTGCGCTGAAGCTGCTGGCCGGCTCGTTCCTGGCCTTCTTCGCGCTCAGCCACGGCGTCTCGGCCGAGCACGCCGCCGAGCCCGCCAACATGTATCTCGAAGCCTTCCGCTACGTGCTGTCACAGCCGGATCTCGCGATGGCGCTGACCGGAACGTTCGTGATCCTGTCGCAGGTCAAGATCAACGTCACCAACGCCTATGCCGGCTCGATCGCCTGGTCGAACTTCTTCTCCCGCCTCACCCACTCGCATCCCGGCCGCGTGGTGTGGCTGGTGTTCAACGTCGTGGTCGCGCTGCTGCTGATGGAGATCGGCGTCTACAAGGCGCTGGAGCAGACGCTGGCGCTGTACTCGAACGTCGCGATCGCCTGGGTCGGCGCGCTGGTCGCCGATCTCGTCATCAACAAGCCGCTCGGCCTGCGGCCGCAGCACATCGAGTTCAAGCGCGCCCATCTCTGCGACATCAATCCGGTCGGCGTCGGCGCGATGACGATCGCGACGGTGGTCTCGATCAGCGCGTTCTACGGCCTGTTCGGCCCGACCGCCAAGGCGCTGTCCGCCTTCGTCGCGCTCGCGGTCGCCTTCGTCACGGCTCCCCTGATTGCCTGGGCGACCGATGGCAAGTACTACATCGCGCGCAAGCCGAAACGGAGCTGGCAGAACATTGAATCGATCCAGTGCTGTATCTGCGAGCATGCGTTCGAGCCCGAGGATATGGCCGCCTGCCCGGCCTATGCCGGCCCGATCTGCTCGTTGTGCTGCTCGCTCGACGCACGCTGCCACGATCTCTGCAAGCCGCATGGGCGGATCGGCGCCCAGGTGTCGGACGCGCTGGGCAAGGTGATGCCGCAGCCGATCTACGCCCGCCTCAACTCGCAGCTCGGACATTACCTCGGCGTGTTCGCGGTCTCCGCCGGCCTCGTGGCGCTGGTGCTCGGCCTGATCTACCTGCAAACCACGGCGGCGCATGCCAACGAGCTGTTGGCCGACGTGCTGTGGAAGGTGTTCTTTGCGCTGACGCTGATCATCGGCGTGGTCGCCTGGCTGTTCGTGCTGGCGCAACAGAGCCGACGCGCCGCGGAAGCGGAAACCCGGCGACAGACCACGCTGCTGATCCAGGAAATCGATGCCCACAAGCGCACCGACGCCGAATTGCAGCGCGCCAAGGAGGTCGCTGAATCAGCCAACCTCGCCAAGAGCCGCTATGTCGTCGGCCTCAGCCACGAGCTTCGCTCGCCGCTGAACGCGATCTCCGGCTATGCCCAGCTGCTGGAGCAGGACGACAGTCTCCAAGTGCGGCCGCGTGAGCAGGTGCGCGTGGTCCGCCGCAGCGCCGACCATCTGTCGGGTCTGATCGACGGCATTCTCGACATCTCCAAGATCGAAGCCGGCCGGCTCTATCTGTCGCGTGACGAGGTGCGGCTGAACGATTTCCTCGAACAGTTGGTCGGCATGTTCCGCCTGCAAGCGGCGGCAAAAGGCATCGACTTCGTGTTCAGGCGGCCGGCCGTGCTGCCCGTCGTGGTCTATGCCGACGAGAAGCGGCTGCGGCAGATCCTGATCAACCTGCTCTCGAACGCGATCAAGTTCACCCAGTCCGGCAAGGTGCAATTCGTCGTGCATTACCGCAGCCCGGTCGCCGAGTTCGAGGTGATCGACACCGGGCCGGGCATCCAGCCCGACGACCTCGAGCGGATCTTCGCGCCGTTCGAGCGCGGCGCACTCGGCGTCACCCAGCCACAGACCGGCACCGGGCTCGGCCTGACCATCAGCCGCCTGCTCGCCGGCGTGATGGGCGGCGACATCAAGGTGTTGAGCACGGTCGGCACCGGCAGCACCTTCAAGGTCAAGCTGCTGCTGTCCGAGGTCACCAACCCGCGCCGCGATGCGCCGGTCGATGCTCCCGTCTATGGCTATCACGGCCCGCGCAAGACGATCCTGATCACCGACGACGACCCGACCCAGCGCGACCTCCTGCGCGAGATCCTGGCGCCGCTCGGCTTCATCCTGCTCAGCGCGCCGGACGGGCCGGGCTGCCTCGCCCTCGCCCAGCATTGCCGGCCGGACATGTTCCTGCTCGATATCTCGATGGCCGGGATGGACGGCTGGACGGTCGCCGAGACCTTGCGCTCCGAAGGCCATCACCAGGCCCGCATCCTGATGATCTCGGCGAGCGCGCTGGAGGCGCACGGCGCGCCGCTGGCTCAACCGTTCCACGACGGCTATTTGATGAAGCCGATCGACATCCCGCGACTGCTGGAGACCATCCGCCAGTTGCTCAAGATCGAGTGGGAGTATGAGGCCGAGCAGGCGCCTGCCCCGCAATGGAAGCCCGATAGCGGCACGCGCCCGCCGGTCAAATATGTCGAAGAGCTGATCAGCCTCGGCCAGCTCGGCTATGTCAGGGCGATCCAGCTCAAGCTCGACGAGATCGGCAACGAGTGTCCCGAGCACGCGGACTTCGTCGAACAGATGCGGACGCTGGTCGACCGGTTCGATCTCGATCAATATATGGCGACGTTGAAGATATTGCACAGCTATGACCATTGAACAGAGAAAGCGCGACGTCGCGCTCGTCGTCGACGACTCGCCGGAGACGTTGCGCCTCCTCACCGACGCGCTCGACGGCGCCGGAATGACCGTGATGGTCGCCCTCGACGGCGCCTCCGCGATGCGCATCGTCGACCAGATCACGCCCGATATCGTGCTGCTCGACGCCGTGATGCCGGGCATGGACGGCTTCGAGACCTGCCGGCGGCTGAAGCGCGATGCCGGGCTCGACGGCGTCCCGATCATCTTCATGACGGGCCTCGCCGAAACCGAGCACATCGTGCGTGGGCTCGAAGCCGGTGGCGTCGACTACGTCACCAAGCCGATCGTGATCGAGGAAATGCTGGCGCGCATTCGGGTCCATCTCGCCAATGCGCGGATGACGCAGAGCGCGCGCGCCGCGCTCGATGTCTCCGGCCGCTATCTGCTCGCGGTCAACAACGCCGGCGCGCTGCTATGGGCGACGCCGCAGGCCCAGAAACTGCTGTCGGATACGCTCGCCGACGCCGCCGACAATTTCGTGTTGCCGGACCCGATGCCGCAATGGCTCGACCACGCACAGAAGGGCAAGGCGGGATCGAAAACCGCAACCGTGGCGTCCTTTCCCGGCAACGAGCAACTTCGGCTGCAATATATGGGCAAGCTTGGCCCCAACGAATTCCTGCTGCGGCTGGCCAAGGACACCAGCGGCGACATGCCTGCCGAGTTCTCCAGCGAGCTTGGCCTCACCACCCGCGAAGGCGAGGTGCTGTCCTGGCTCTCCAAGGGCAAGACCAACCGCGACATCGCGCAGATCCTGGGCCTGAGCCCGCGCACTGTCGACAAGCATCTCGAGCAGATCTATGCCAAGCTCGGGGTCGAGAACCGCACTGCCGCCGCCGCGATCGCGGTCAATGCAAGGCATCGCAAGTCCTGATCTGGCGCCTCTACCCGTTCGGACCAGCCTGCGCAGCAGTCTCTTGGTCCGGCGGTTGCGCCTTGCGCCATTGTGCCGGGGTCACGCCGATGTGGCTCTTGAAGGCCCGCTGAAATGCGGCCTCCGACTGGTAGCCGGCGATCTCCGCAACGGCGCCGGTCGAAAGCGATGATCGCCTCAACTCGTTTGCCGCAAGCGTCATCCGGATATCGGTGAGCAGATCGCTTGCCGATCGGCCAAGCTTCTCCTGGAATTGCCGCGCGAGCGTCGCGCGCGACATGTTGCACAGGCGCGCGAGTTCGGGCAGCGACCACGCACGCGCGGGCTCGTTGAACATGGCGGTCACCGCCGGCGCCAGGCGGGGATCACCGACCAGCGCCAGCAACCCACGCGAGCCGTCATCGGTCTCGCTCGCAAGCCGCAGCGCAAGCGCGAACATCGCCGTGGACAGCGCGTTCAGCATGGCGCGGCCACCCAGATGATCGTCGGCCGTTTCGCTGCGCATCAAGGATACGAGTCCAGCGAGCTGTGCGGCCGTCCGCTTTTCCACCCGCGGGCCGGCATGCACGACGAGACGCGGCGGAAGATAGCTGCGCAACAGACGGTCGTGCGGAGGTGCGATCGCGAAGTGCCCGCACAGCAGGTCGAGCCGTTCGTCCGAACCCAGGTTTTCGCTGATCGTGAAATTCTGCGCCGCCCGGTTTCTAGCCGGCAGAGGTGTCGCCTCGGTGCCGTCATGCATCACGTGTCGCGGATTGCCGGGCAGCAAAAGAATGTCGCCGGACTTCAGCAGCAGCGGCCGACCGCCTGCGGGATTGTCCAGGATCGCCGAGCCGGCGAGCACCGCATGATAGGGGATCTCGTTGGTCGCGCCCGGCCCCTGCTCGATACGCCAGGGCACGCTGTAGCTGCAGCGAATATCGAGCCGCCCGCGGACCGGCATCATCTCGAACAGCCGGCTGAGCCAATCCATGGCCGATCCTCCCCCGAGGCGCCTCCCATGAGACGATTGAGCATATAATCAAGATATATGAACATTCAATGTCTCATGCCGCCCTCCTATTCTCACTCCGCAATCGTTCGCCACCCCAAACACGGAGTGCCACCATGTCCCGTCTCTCAGTCCCCAATCTCGAAACCGACACCGGCCCGTCGGGCTAGGTCTACGCCCAGATCAAGAAGGCTGTCGGCAGTGTCCCGAATGCTTATGCGGCGATCGCCGCCCACGGCCCGGCCGCGCTCAAGGCGATGCTCGCAGCCGACGCGGTGCTCGCCGGCGGCAGCCTGTCCAGGCGCGAGCGAGAGATCATCAAGCTCGTGATCAGCGCCGCGGGCGGTTGCGACTATTGTGTCGCCGCGCATTCGCATCTCGCTGGACTCGCCGGCGTGAAGCCTGACGTGCTGAAGCAGGTCCGCGCCGGCGCGCCTACGGGTGACGCCAAGTACGACACCCTGATCGACTTCGTTCGCAAGCTCGCGCAGTCGAGCGGCACCGTCAGCGACGAGGACTTCGCCGCGATCAAGGCCGCCGGCTACAGCGACGCGCAGCTGGTCGAGATCAGCCTGGCGTTCGCGACCATCGTCTTCACCAACGTCTTCAACCGCATCAACGACACCGACATCGACTTCCCCGCAGTCGCGTGACGCGACCGACGTCAGTCGAACGGAAGGATCACGACCATGACCACGCGTTCCAACACGATGCAGAATCCGCTGGTCCGCGCGCTCACCCGCTTCGGTCTGCTCACGGAGGATCTCGACGACCATGTCATCCGGGCCTGACGCGGCAATAGGTCCGCCGACGGCACGGATCGCCGGCGAGCCTCGCGTTCGCCGGCGACTGCGCGTGCCGGGAGATTGCGCAGGCGCAGCAACTCCGACGCATAGCGACGTGGCAGCCACCACTGCCGCGCGCGTCCGATCGGACAAGTCTTCAAGGCCAAGTCTTAACCCATTGCCGAATTTGCCGAATGCGTTGAAATTGGCCAACTGTAAAGCGCAGCCCGTTGCGCGGCATTGCGGCTTGACGCGGACGCATCGCTTGTTCCCATGCAGGAATGATCCGTAGCTCTCCGGCGATGAACATGGTTCCGCCGCGTGGTCTGCGCTAAAGAAGTGGCGCCGGTGTTGTTCTGGGGTTGAGTTGATGAAGAAGGACGACGTCACGTGCCCACGCTGCGGGGCCGGGTTCCGACGCCTCGAACTGGCATCCGGATCGGGAAGCGCAGGCGAGTATCGCTGCCCGGTCTGTCAGACAAGTCTCGAGCAGTTTAATGGCGACAAGCTCGTTGCCTATCGCCTGACCATCCAACCTTCCATTCGCGGCTTGAAGACCTGATCGCCCGTGGCACATCAAGTGCCAATCAAGATGTCCGCTTCAGGATATAGCTGTCCATGATCCAGCCATGCTGCTCACGCGCATTGCGGCGCGCGGCGACGATGCGGGGGCCTGTCTCCGCGAGATCTCCGGCCATGATGATCTGATCGGGCATGCCGAGATAGGCGCCCCACCAGATCTTGAGGCCCGCGGGATCCAGCGTCTGGAAGGCCGCGCTGCCGTCGAGCATCACGACCACGGTATCCACGCCGGACGGCCAGCCGCCTTCACGCAATCGCCGGCCTGTCGTGACCAGGAACGGTTCGCCGATCTCGTTGAGCGGCAGCGCATGCGCCGCGCACAGCGCCTGGATCGACGTGATGCCCGGGATCACCTCGATGTCGGGCAGCGGATCGAGCCGTCGCGCGATCCGCAGGCTCGAATCGTACAGCGAAGGATCGCCCCAGATCAGCAAGGCGACGCGTCCCTCGCCGCCGAGATGGCGTGCGATCTCATCCGACCAGGTCGCGGCGACCGCATCATGCCAATCGTCGACACCTCTCCGATAATCCTCGTCGCCGGCGTCACGCACCGGCAGATCGAACTCGGCGATCCGCGTGCGATCGTTGCTCAGCGCTTGCGCGCAGATCGTTCGACGCAGGTCGGCGAGATCGGACTTCGCGGTACCTTTGCGCGGGATCAGGATCAGATCGGCGGCATTGATCGCGGCTGTTGCAGCGAGCGTGAGCTGTCGCGGATCGCCGCAGCCGATACCGATCAGCGAGAACGTCAACATGGCCGCGTCACCCCTGCTCCGGCGCCAGCGCACCGAACAGAATGACGGCCGCCGCGGTGGCAGCAGTTGCATCCGTGAGCCGTTCGGCCAGCGCCGCGATCGTGGTGCGGACAAGCTGCTCGTCTGTGTGACCGAGCGACTCCGCCAACAATGCGGGTGTGTCGGGAGCGAGACCCTGCGCGATCAATTTTGCGGCCAATGCCGGAAACGTGCGTCGGCCCATATAGACGACGGTGGTCGCCTCCGGATCGGCCAACGCCGCCCAGTTCAAATCCGCGGGCAATTCGCCGGTGACATCGGCGCCGGTCACGAACTGGACCCGGCGCGAGGTCAGCCGCCGCGTCAGCGGAATGCCGGCCTGCGCCGCGGCAACCGAGGCCGAGGTCACGCCGGGGATGATCTCATAACCGATGCCGGCGGCACGCAGCGCCTCGATCTCTTCCTCGAGCCGGCCAAAGATGCCGGCATCGCCGGACTTCAGCCGCACCACCCGCACGCCGGTCGCGGCATAGTCGACCAGCAGCCGGCTGACATGATGCTGTCGCGCCGACAACCGGCCGGCGCGCTTGCCGACTGCGACGAGATTGGCGCCGGAACGCGCGAGATCGAGGATCGCGCCCGAGGCAAGGTCGTCATACAGCACCACGTCGGCGTCGCGCAGCCGCGCGGCTCCCTTCATGGTCAGGAGTTCGGGATCGCCGGGCCCGGCCGAGACGAAGGAGACGAAGCCGCTCACCGGTCCTCCGCGATCAGATGGAAGAATGTGCCGGTCGCATGGCCGCGCCGCGATCCGGTCTCCGCGACGATCGCGCCGGTCGCATCGCGCACCACCGCGAGCGGCGTGTCGGGCTGCGAGATGATCGTGGAGTAGTGAAACTCATGGCCGCGCAGGCGTGCGCCTGGGCCATAGCCCGGCATCGATCCGGCCAGCTCGGCGATCCGGTAGCCGAGATGCATGCGGCGCTTGGCATAGCTCGTCTCGAGGCCGAGCAGCCCCGCCATCTCGTGGCGCGCGCCGTCGGCATCGGTGAGCGCGGCGCCCAACACCATGTAGCCGCCGCACTCGCCATGCACCGGCTTCGTTCCGGCGAAGGCCCGCACCCCGTCGAGGAAGTGCCTGTTTGCCGCGAGCCGGCCCGCGTGCAGTTCGGGATAACCGCCGGGCAACCAGCACACATCCGCGTCCGCATCGGGGCCCTGATCGGCAAGCGGCGAGAACGTCACGATCTCGGCGCCGGCCGCGCGCCAGGCTTCCAGCATATGCGGGTAGACGAAGGAGAACGCCGCGTCGCGCGCGAGCGCGATGCGCTGGCCGGGCGGTGTGATGTCCAGATGGCGCGCGGCCGGTTGCGGCGGCGAGACCCGGGCTGATCGCAGCACGGCGTCGAGATCGACATGCGCGACGACGAAACGCGCGGCTTCGTCGATCAGGCCGTCGATCTCGGCCTGCTCTTCGGCCTGCACCAGGCCAAGATGTCGCTTCGGCAAGGCGATCTCGGCGTGACGGGGCAGCGCGCCCAACACCGGAATGCCCGCCCCCGCCATGGCATCGCGCACCAGGGCTTCGTGCCGCGCACTGGCGACGCGGTTGAGCACGACGCCGGCGAGCCGCACGCCGGCACGGAAATCGCGCAGCCCGGCAGCGATCGCCGCCGCCGTCTGGGCCTGGCCCGAGGGATCGATCACCAGCAGCACCGGCCATCCCGTCATCTCGGCGATGTCGGCGGTGGCCCCGGTGCCCGAGACGCCGCGCGCGGCGACGCCGTCGAACAAGCCCATCGAGCCTTCCGCCAGCACGAGATCGGCATCCGCGCCGCGGCTCGCCAGATGCGCGATCGCATCCGATGCCATCGCCCAGCTGTCGAGATTGACGGAGGCGCGTCCCGTGGCGACCGCATGGAACGCCGGATCGATGTAGTCAGGTCCGCTCTTGAGACATTGTATCTTGAGCCCGCGATTGCGCCAGGCGCGCGCCAGCGCCAGGGTCAGCGTCGTCTTGCCGACGCCGGAGGCCGGCGCGGAGATCACCAGGCCCGCGGTCATTGAGATGATCCCGGAAAGCGCGGCGCCTCACCAACCGGACGGTAGCGGCGGTCATAGTCGGCGGCATAGAGGCGGCTTTCGGCGAACTCGTTCGCCCCGAGCGTCTTGCCGACCAGGATCAGCGCGGTGCGTTCGAGCTCCGGCCCGATCGCGGCATCCAGCGTCGCGAGCGTGGCGCGGACGATACGCTGGTCCGGCCAGCTCGCGCGCCAGACGATCGCCACCGGACAGTCCGCGCCATAATGCGGCGTCAACTCAGCCACGACCTTGTCCAGCAGATGGATCGAGAGATGGATCGCGAGCACCGCGCCGGTCGCAGCAAACGCCGCGAGCGTCTCGCCGTCCGGCATCGCGCTCGCCCGGCCCGGCGTGCGCGTCAGCACCACCGATTGCGCAAGACCGGGCAGCGTGAGCTCGGCCTCCAGCGCCGCAGCGGCTGCCGAGAAGGCCGGCACGCCGGGCGTGACCGAATAGGGAATCTGCAACGCGCGCAATCGGCGCAATTGTTCTCCCATCGCCGACCAGATCGAGAGATCGCCCGAATGCAGCCGCGCGACGTCCTTGCCTTCGGCATGCGCCTCGGCGATCTCGGCGATGATCTCGTCAAGCGACAGCGGCGCGGTGTTGATGATACGCGCATCCTGCGGGCAATGCGCCAGCACGCCGGCAGGCACCAGCGATCCGGCATAGAGACAGACCGGGCAGGACGCGATGAGATCGCGCCCGCGCAAGGTCAGGAGATCGGCAGCGCCCGGTCCCGCGCCGATGAAATGCACCGTCATTCACCGTCTCCTTCCGCGATCGCCGCGGTCGCCATCCGATCCTGCGAAACGGCCCTTGCCGCAATCAGCCGTGCACCGCGTCCTGCCGCCGCGATCGCCGCGGCTTCGGCGACGGAGCCAGTGCCGAACCTCGCGCTGATCAATTCAGAATGCGTCACGGTTTCGATCTCGGCCAGCGCTTCTGCGGGAATGCTCCGGATCGCCAGCCCGAGTTCCTGCGCCAGCGATGTCAACGCCTGTGCATCGGCCTTGTCGCTCATGGTCGCGAGCGCTGCAAGCCCTTCGGCGCCGCCGGCGGCGCGGAGGGCCTCTCGCAAGGATGCGACACTGGCATCGCGCCTGAATCCGAGACCCGCGACCTTCATCTGATGGCGCTCCATTGCACGATCGGTCGCGCGGCCTTCCAGGAGCGATAGCGGCCCAGCGGCTCGGCCTGGGCGATCTCGACGCGCATCAGTTCGCCGCCATGGCGCTGCTGAAGATCGGAGAGCAGCGCCTCGGTTTCCAGGGTCACCACATGCGCGACCAACCGCGTGCCCGGCGCGATGCGCGACCAGATCGCAGCGAACATATCGGCATCGAGGCCGCCACCGATGAACACGGCATCGGGCGCTTCGAGCTCGGACAGGATGCCCGGCGCCTCGCCTTCGATCACGATGATCCGGTGGTTCAGGCCGAAGCTCGCCGCATTGCCGCGGATATTGGCAGCGCGTTCGCCGCGCGCCTCGATGGCGATAGCCGTCCCGCCGCAGAGCGCCCATTCGATCGAGATCGAGCCCGAGCCAGCGCCGACATCCCACAGCCGCTCGCCAGGCCGCGGCGCAAGCGCCGACAGTGCCAGCGCGCGGACCGGCCGTTTTGTCAGCTGCCCGTCATGCATAAACAATGTGTCGGGAAGCCCGGAGCTACGTGACATGCCTTGCGCGCCGCTCGCTTCCAGCGCGACCGCAACCAGGCTGTCGTCAGGATTGCCACCATAGCTCTCGGCGTGATGCTGCGTGATCGATTCACGCGGTCCACCAAGGGCTGACAGCGCCCACAGCGCTGACGCGCCCCAGCCCTGCTCCGTGAGCCAGCGCGCGAGATCGACAGCCGCCTTGCCATCGCGCACCAGACAGATGATCCGCGCACCACGCGCGAGATGCGGCACCAGCCGCTCGAAGGGCGCGGCATGAAGACCGAGACAGACAGTATTCTCGAGCCGCCAGCCCAGGCGCGCCGCCACCAGCGAGAACGTCGATGGCGCGGAATGCGCGATCCATTCGCCGGGCTGCAACCGCTCGGCGAGGCTGCCACCGGCGCCATGCCAGAACGGATCGCCCGAGGCGAGCACGACAGTCGGACGGCCGCGGCAGCTCAGCACGATATCGGCGTCGAACGGCACCGGCCAGGCACGGCCACGCTCGGTGACGGCGGCCAGCGCGAGATGGCGTTCGCCGCCGAAAATAGTTTCGGCCGCATCGAGCGCCTTTCGGCTTGCTTCGGAGAGCCCCGCAAGGCCATCTTCGCCGATGCCGATGATGGTCAACCAGGGGTTACCCATGATGCGCGCCCTGATCCTGGGCGGAACGGCCGACGCCAATTCGCTCGCCGCGGCGGTCAGTCGCGCGGGGATCGACGCGATCTATTCCTATGGCGGACGCACCCATGCGCCGGCCGAACAGCCATTGCCGACTCGGATCGGCGGCTTCGGTGGCGTTAGCGGCCTTGCCGATTACCTGCGTCGCGAACGCTTCACGCATGTGATCGACGCGACGCATCCGTTCGCAGCCGAGATGAGCCGCAACGCGATCGCGGCCTGCACGCAAACCGCAACGCCGTTGCTCGCGCTCGAACGCGCACCCTGGGACAAGACTCCCGGCGACCGCTGGATCGAGGTCGCAGACGTCGCAGCCTCGGTCGCGGCCTTGCCGGAGAACCCGGCCCGCGTGTTTCTCGCGATCGGGCGCCAGCACGTCGCGCCGTTCGGCAGCCGGCCGCAACATGCCTACACGCTGCGATTTGTCGATCCGCCCGCCGAAACCCTGCCTTTGCCCGATGCGGATGTCATCGTCTCGCGCGGCCCCTTCACGCTCGAGGGCGAGCTCGAGATGATACGCGCGCGCCATATCGAATGGATCGTCGCCCGCAACTCCGGTGGCACCGGCGCGCGCGCCAAGCTCGACGCCGCCCGCGGGCTCGGCCTTCCCGTCATCATGATCACGCGGCCGCTGCTGCCCGACCGGCCGCGGGTCGACAGCGTGAGCGAGGTGATGGAATGGCTTGGTCATCGGACCTGCCTCGGCGCGTAGACCCAGCGGCCGACCCGCCGCGTCGCCGAATTGCCGACGATCACGAGCGTCCGCATGTCGGCCATCTCGGGCCGCGCATCTTGCAGCAAGACCGTCTCGATCCGCTGCTCTGATGTCGAGACGGCGCGTGCGAAAATCACGATGCGCTCGCCGCAGCCCGCCTCGCGCAGGATCTCGAGCACGCGACCGAAACCGTCCGGTCGGCTGGCCGAGCGCGGATTGTACATCGCAATCGCGAAGTCGGCTTCGGCGGCGAGCCGGAGGCGCGTCTCGATCAGCGGCCACGGCTTGAGATTGTCCGAGAGGTTGATCGCGCAGAAATCATGGCCGAGCGGCGCGCCGGCGCTGGCCGCCGCCGCCAGCATCGCCGTGACGCCGGGCAGCACGCGGATCGGCAGCTCATGCCGTTGCGGCGCATTCTCCAGCGCCTCGAACACCGCGGATGCCATCGCGAACACCCCGGGATCACCAGAGGACACCACGACAACATGGTGTCCTTCGGCCGCAAGCCGCAGCGCTTCACTGGCGCGCTGCACTTCCACGCGATTGTCCGACGGGTGCAGCGTCAGCCCGGCGCGCGGCGGCACGCGCGAAACATAGGGCGCATAGCCAATGATATCGGTCGCCACTGCCAGCGCCGCGGAAACCTCGGGCGTGATCAGCGCCTCGTCGCCGGGTCCAAGCCCCGCGATGGTCAGCGTGCCGGTCACTGCCCCGCCTCCCTGCGCCGCCCCTGCCCGTGCACCAGCACGATCGCGAAATACGGACCGTCGGCCTCGCCGATATCAGCCAGCCTGATGACGCGCTGATCCGGCATGGTACCGCGCTCGACCAGCCACGCATCGTCGAGACGCCCCGCGGAGACGAGCGCGCGGCGGATTTTCGGAAGATTGCGGCCGGTCTTCATGACGACCAACGCATCGGACTGATGCATCCGCTGCGCCAGTTCCGCCTCCGGCAGCGTGCCCATCAGAACCGTGGTCACATCGTCGGCAAGCGCGATCGGCTGGCCGACCGCATTCCAGCAACCGACCATGCCGGGAATGCCGGCGATCACCTCGATCTCGACGCGCCCCTGCAAGCGCGAGTGCAGATGCATGAACGAGCCGTAAAAGTAAGGATCGCCTTCGCACAGCACGATGACGTCGATCTCGCGCGCGAGCCGCAACAGCCGCTCGGCCCATTCGTCGTAGAAATCCGCCAGCAGCCGCGCATAGTCCGGATCGTCGAACGCGATCTCCGTGGTGACCGGATATTCCATCGGATATTCGTCGACGTCGGCCGCGAGCATGCCGTCGACGATGCGGCGGGCCTGGCCCGGCTGCCCCTTCTTGCGAAAATACGCGACGTGTCTCGCGCCACGCACGATGCGGTCGGCGCGCACGCTCATGAGGTCCGGATCGCCTGGGCCGAGCCCGCAGCAGATGATGCGTCCCATCGCTATTCGCTCCGGCTCGCCAGCGCATTGACGGCGGCAACCGTGATCGCCGATCCGCCGAGGCGTCCCTCGACCGTCAGCGCCGGCACCGGCGGCTCGGCCATCAATGCCGCCTTGGACTCGGCCGCGCCGACGAAACCGACCGGGCAGCCGATGATCGCCGCCGGCCGTGGGCAGTCGGCATGCTCCAGCATGTTGAGCAGATGGAACAGCGCGGTCGGCGCGTTGCCGATCGCGACGATGGCGCCGGCCAGATGCGGCCGCCACAGCTCGAGCGCGGCAGCGGACCGCGTGTTGCGCATCGATTGCGCCAGCGCGGGCACATCAGGGTCTCCGAGCGTGCAGATCACCGCGTTGCCAGCCGGCAGGCGCGCGCGCGTGATTCCCTCCGACACCATGCGCGCGTCGCAGAGGATCGGCGCGCCGTTCCGCAAGGCTTCCCTTGCGCGGGCGGCCATGCCGGCGGTGAAGCGCACATGCGCTTCCAGGCCCACCATGCCCGCGGCATGGATCATGCGCACCACCACCGGCTCCTCGTCGGACGTGAACCTGGCAAGGTCGGCCTCGGCGCGGATCGTGGCAAACGACTGGCGATAGATCGCCGCGCCATCGGTCTCATAGACGTGCGGCATCAACCGCCTCCCATCAACAGCAAGGGGTTGGCGGCGAGCTCCGCGCCGGTCAGGCCCCGCCTGACCGGCGTATCGCGCGTGGTGCCGCGGCGGATCAGGTCGAAGCCTTCTCGCGTTGCCACGAGCGTGATGTCAACAGGACCGGAATGGGCACAACCTTTGGGGCAACCGGAGACGTGCAGCCGGGCGTCGGCCGGGATGTGCCGGGCGAGCGCTGACGCCAGCATACGCGTATCGGCATGCGCCTCACCGCAACGTGGCGCGCCGCTGCAAGCGATGACGCGCAGCGCCGGATCGTCGGCGTCGGTGACGAGGTCCGCCCCGCAGGGCATCTCATGCATCCCCTCCACCAGCAGCATCCGCCACGGCGTCATCCGCAGCGCCTGCGCGGATGCGGCGAGATGGTTGAGCGTCTGGTGCGGCATTTGCCCGAACGCGACGCCGACCATCGCGCCGATCGGGTAGAGGCCGGGAACAGGCGCCGCCGATCGGGCCACGGGCTCGGCATCGCCGCGCAGGAAGTCGGGCAAGGTCGCGCCGCTGGCCAGATGCGTCGCCATCCGCCGCTTCTCGCCTTTGGCGCCTCCGGAGGCGACGAACCATTCGGCCACCGCCAACGCGACCGGCACGGCCTCGCCGCGGGTGACTGAACGGCCGCGCTCGACGCCATCGGCACGCACCAGCAGCCCACCGTTGCGATCGCGTTCGATCCTGATGTCCGCCGACGCGCCGGTCAGCACCCGGACAGTGCCGTCATCGATTGCGAAACCGAACTTGGTCGGAAGATCGAGCGAAGCACCGGCGAGCGCCCGTTCAAGTTCGGCCGCGAGCGAGCTCGTGTCGTCACCGGCGATCCAGAACGGCGTCACCAGAATGTTGCGCTGCGCCTCGGTCTCGGAATCCGCGTCCAGCAAACCGAGCGCCCCGAGTCCGTCGATCAAGGCCGGATAACCCACTTCGCTGACGCCGCGGATCTGGAGGTTGGCGCGGCTGGTCAGGTCGATCAGGCCGTTGCCGTATCGTGCGGCCAGCTCGGCGATCCCGACCGCCTGCGCTGCTTCAAGCCGTCCACCTCGCGGGCGGATGCGCAACACGAGCCCGTCGCCCGACTGCATCGGCCGCAGCGCGCCGGGACACCAGCCCTTGATCGCAACCGCGCTCATGTCGCCTCCTGCAACGCTGCCGCGATCGAATTGCGCCGCGTCTGCCAGAGCGACGCGTCATGCAGACGGGCAAAGCAGGTTTCGATCGCAGCCAGCGCCGCCGGATTGTCGCGCGCCATGAAGCCGCGAACCTCGTCATTGCCGAGCGTCGCGTCGTAATAGAGGTCGAACAGATGCGGCGGCACCGCGCCGGCGAGATGGGCAAATGCCGCCATATGCTCCAGCGTCGCAGTGATCTCGGCAGCGCCGCGGAAGCCATGGCGCATCATGCCTGCGATCCATGCCGGATTGGCGGCGCGTGCCCGCACCACCCGCGAGATTTCCTCGGTCAGCGAGCGGGCATGCGGCTGATCCGGCCGGGTCGCGTCGAGGTGATAGAGCGACGGGATCTTGGTGCCCAGCCGGACAGCAGCCGCTGCAATGCCGGCCTCATGCGCGGCATAATCCGCCGCCAGCAGCAGGTCGGTCTCAGGCAGATCCTGGGTATGCACGAAACTGTCGGCAGCACCGAGCCGCGCCTCGATGCCTTCGCGATCGGGGCGGATCTCGCCATCGGACGCAATCGCCCAGGAGGACGCCGACAACCACGCTTCGCCGGCGGCGTCACGGGCCTCCGGCGTGAAGACATAGGCTAGCGACGCGATGCCGACGCCATAATGCCCGGGGCGCGGACCGAACACGCGCGCGATGCGCTGCCGGTAAGGATTCTCGTCCGCTTCATCGCTGCGTTCGGACAAGGCTTCCGTGGCAGCCTCGAACAATTGGGCAAGCCCCGAAAACACGTCGCGGAACAAGCCCGATACGCGCAGCGTCACGTCGATACGGGGACGGCCGAGCTCCGCCGGCGCGATGATGTCGTAGCCGGTCACCCGACCCGATCCGTGATCCCAGCGCGGCGCGATGCCGGCGAGATGCAGCGCCATGGCAAAATCCTCGCCGGCGGTGCGCATGGTCGACGAGCCCCAGAGATCGATGACGAGCCCTTTCGGCCAGTCGCCGTGATCCTGCAAATGACGGCGCAGCAGTTCCTCGGCGAGCTTCACGCCTTGCGCATGCGCCGACGGCGTCGGCACCGCGCGCGGATCGACCGCGTACAGATTGCGGCCGGTCGGCAGCACGTCGCTGCGCCCGCGATAGGGCGAGCCTGACGGCCCCGGCGCAACCCGCCGGCCGGCGAGCGCATCGAGCAACGCGGCCTTCTCCGCTTCGCCGCAAGCGCCCTGCCCGAAGACGTGCAGGCCGTCGCCGAACTGGCTCTCCTTGAGATCGCAGACGAAGCGGTCGATTTGCGGAATCGCCTCGGCCGCCGAGACCGACGCCGCAAGACCCAGATCATCCTCGAGGCCCGCGATGCGTGCCTCCTCGCGGATCGCAGCGATCAGGCGCTGCCGTCGGGCGGGATCGAGACCGTCGGCAGTCGAATATTCATCGAGCAAGCGCTCGAGCGCACGCAGGCTTTCCGGCACCGCGGCTTGTGCCAGCGGCGGCGGCAAGTGACCGATCGTCACGGCGCCGATCCGGCGCTTGGCCTGCGCCGCCTCGCCGGGGTCGTTGACGATGAAGGGATAGACAACCGGCAGATCGCCGATCAACGCTTCCGGCCAACACGCCGATGACAGCGCAACCGATTTGCCGGGCAACCATTCCAGCGTGCCATGCGCGCCGATGTGGACGACGGCATCGATAGCCTGCTGCCGGAGCCAGAGATGGAACGCGACATAGGCATGACGCGGCGTGCGCGACAGGTCGTGATAGTCGGCATCGCGGTGCCCGACATCACCGCGCTCCGGTTGAACGGCGATGACCGACTTGCCGCATCGGATCGCGGCGAAATGAAAGGCGCCGTCACGGCAATCGGGATCATCCTCTGGTGCTCCCCACGCGCGCGCCAGATCATCTTGGAGCTGCTCGGGAAGACTGGCGAGCGCCTTGCGATATTCGCGCACGTCCCAAGCCAGTTTACGGCGCAAGAGCGCGTCGCCCGGCGACCTCACCGGCTCGACGTCAAATCCCGCCGCCGCAAGATCCGCCAGCAACGCCTCGACCGAGGCCAGCGCATCGAGGCCGACGGCATGCGCGATCTGATGCGGACGGCCCGGATAATTCGAGAGCACCAGCGCAAGCTGCTTGTCCTGCGCGGACTTGCCGGCAAGACGGTGCCAGGCAGCGACACGCGCGACGATCGCCGCGACGCGCCCGGCATCCGGCCGATGCGCGAGATGCGCGAATTGCAGATCGGGATCGCGCTCGCCCGGCTGCTTGAAACTCACGACGCCCGCGAACAGGCGGCCGTCGACCTCCGGCAGCACCACGTGCATCGCGAGATCGCCGGGCGACAGGCCGCGCAGCGACAAGGCCCAATCCTCGCGCCGCGCGGTGGATAGCGCGACCTGGAAGACAGGACACGATGCGGCGTCGAACGGCGTCTTGCCGTCCTCGCCAGCCGCGGAGAACGCGGTCGCATTGACGATGGCGGCCGGCGCGCATGGTGCGAATTGCGCCCGCAGCCAATCGGCGACGCCCGCCGCCTTCAACGAGGTGACGAAGATCCCGTGGGCGTCAAAGCCCTTCGCGCGCAACGCATCGATCAATGCATCGACCGGCGCGGTGTCGCCGGCCGCGAGATAGGAGCGATAGAACGTCACCAGCGCCCGCGGCCGGCCATCCGATGCCGGCAGCGCCGCGACGGCGCCACGGGAGAGATCGTAAACGCCGGTCTCGGGAAGATCGATCTCGCCGACGACAGGCCCGGCATAGAGTCCGGACGCCAGCGCCAGTTGCGATATCACCGCCTGCGCGGCAACCGGCCCCCCCTTGTCGCACAACACCTTGAGCCGTCGCAGCGCGGAGACCGGCAAGGTCGAGAACTCATCCAGCCGCAGATCGTCGCGGCCGTCCGCCGGCAGCACCACCAGGGCGATGCCGCGCTCCTTCGCCAGCCGATGCACCGCGGCCAGGCCGTAGGACCAGTAGGGCTCGCCACCGATCAGACGGATGAGAATGCCGCGCGCATGAGCGAGCGTCCGCTCGATATAGGTATCGACCGACAGCGGATGGCGCAGCTCCGCGAGATTGGCGAGCCGCAGCGACGGTAACGCGGCGCGTCCCCGCCGCCAGCCGGCTGCGAAGGCCGCGAGATCGCTGTCGGAAAACGACAACACCACGAGATCGGCCGGATCCTGGCCGAGGTCCCTTGGTGTCGCGGTCTCCTCAAGGCCGCGACTCTCGCGGAAGATGACATGCATCAGACACCAAGCCGGGCCCTGATCGCCGCTTCATCGATGTCGCCATGCTCGCCGATCACGACCAGCTTCGATTGCCGGGGCCGCGCACCCCACGGCGTATCGAACTGATGCCGCACCCGCTCGCCGACCGACTGCACCAGCAGGCGCATCGGCTTTCCCGCGACCGCGATGTAGCCCTTGGCGCGCAGCACGTTCTGCTCGCGCGCCAGCCCTTTGATCGAGGCCACCAGCGCATCGATATCGGCGATCTCCGGAAGATCGATCACCACCGAATTGAAATCGTCGTGCTCATGTTCCTCTTCGCCGTCGTGATGCGACGGACGCGACGCGAGATCATTTTCCGCCGCCGCACCGAGACCCAGGATCACGCGCGCATCGATCGTGCCGTCGACCACGGGCAGCATCGGCACCTCACGCGGCATCTCGGCGGCAATCACCTGCTTCGCCGCCTTGATCCCCTCGGCGCCAGCGAGATCGGCCTTGGTCAGCAGCACGATGTCGGCGCAGGCGATCTGGTCCTCGAACACTTCCGAGAGCGGCGTCTCGTGGTCAAGGTTGTCGTCAGCGGCGCGCTGCGCATCGACGGCGACCGGATCCGGCGCAAAACGACCGGCAGCGACCGCCTCGGCATCGGCCAGCGCGATCACGCCGTCGACGGTGATCCGCGAGCGGATCTCCGGCCAGTCGAACGCCTTGAGCAGCGGCTTCGGCAGCGCAAGCCCCGAGGTCTCGATCACGATGTGATCGGGCTTCACGGGACGCGCCAGCAGTTGCTCCATCGCCGGGATGAAATCGTCGGCGACGGTGCAACAGATACAACCATTGGCGAGTTCGACGATGTTCTCGGTCGGACAATTGGCGTCGGCGCAGGATTTCAGGATATCGCCGTCGACCCCTTCGCTGCCGAATTCGTTCACCAGCACCGCGAGCTTCTTGCCGTTGGCGTTGCGGATCAGATGCTGGATCAGCGTGGTCTTGCCGGATCCGAGAAAGCCGGTCACGACGGTGACGGGGACTTTGGTGAGCGTTGTCATTCAGCGGCCTCCGGCACGACGGCAATGGGTGGAATGCGGGCAAGCGACTGCTTGCGAAAGATTTCTGGTCGGCTGCGCCACGGCGCGATGCCATCCGGCGCCGCCGCATAGGCGGACGCGCCGGCGATCACGTCCTTTGCATTGGCCTCCGACAGGCGGCCATAGACATAGGACCACCGTCCGGGCGCGCTGAGCGCGACCGAGCAGCCCTGGCTGCACGCCGACAGGCATTCGACGGGAACCAGATTGACCCCATCAGGCACGCCGGCGTCGCGAATCGCGGCGTGCAGACGTGCGCCCGGCGTGGTTTCACCTTCGGCCACCGTCTGGCCGGCGCGGCAAGTGATGCAGACATGAAGTGTAACGCTCATCGCTCTTCCCGAATTGGCAGTTGGAGGCGATGAGGCAAACGAACCAACCAATGGAGGCTCGTTCCCCGTCGCGGAACACCCCCGTCCGCCGGTCTCAATTGCTGCACTGGCAGGTCTCCCGGCTTGCGGAGCAGGCTGTCGCCCTTCGATCCCCGCCTTCCCGATTTCCGTGGAAATCAGTGGCCTTGGACATCTCTCCGGTCACGGTCGCGGGGGCGGCTGCGCTTCGGGCCCGAACCTGAGCCCTATCGCATTCCCTCTTCGCCTGTCGTAGGACAGGAACCAGCGCGGGCCCACCATTCGTCCAAGCCCAGTACTTGTCAAGCCAAAGGAATATCACATGATTTCTGAACAGGGTGGCGAGCGCGAGGACGCCGGCAGCGAGGCTTCGCTGGAGGCGCGCCACACGGCCAAAATGGCGAAAATCAAGGTCGCCCGGGACCGCATCATGGCGACCAAGAGCGGCGAAAAGGGCCTGATCATCGTTCATACCGGCGCCGGCAAGGGAAAATCATCGTCGGCCTTCGGCATGATCGTGCGCTGCGTGGCCCATGGCTTTCCTTGCGCGGTGGTGCAGTTCATCAAGGGCGCCTGGGATACCGGCGAGCGCCGGTTGCTGACCGGGCATTTCGGCGAGCTCTGTCAATTCCACGCGATGGGCGAAGGTTTCACCTGGGAGACCCAGGATCGCGCCCGCGACATCGCGGCAGCGCAGGCCGGCTGGGAGAAGGCCAAGGAGCTGATCGCGGACGAAAACCTGCGCATGGTCGTGCTCGACGAGATCAACATCGCGCTGCGCTACGACTATCTGGCGATCGCAGACGTGGTCGATTTCCTGAAGACGTCGAAGCCGGCGATGACCCATGTCGTGCTCACCGGGCGCAACGCCAAGGACGAGTTGATCGAGATCGCCGATCTCGTCACCGAGATGACCCTGGTGAAGCATCCGTTCCGCTCTGGCATCAAGGCCCAGCCGGGCGTCGAATTCTAAGAGCCCAACGCCATGGCGCGCGCATTGATGATCCAGGGGGCAGGTTCCGACGTGGGCAAGTCGCTCATCGTCGCGGGCCTCGCGCGTGCCGCCATGCGGCGCGGCCTGCGCGTGCTGCCGTTCAAGCCGCAGAACATGTCGAACAATGCGGCCGTGACCATCGACGGCGGCGAGATCGGACGCGCGCAGGCCTTGCAGGCCCTCGCCGCCGGCGTCGAGCCGCACACCGACATGAACCCGGTACTGCTGAAGCCGGAGACCGATGTCGGCGCCCAGATCATCGTGCACGGCAAGCGGATCGCGACCGCACGCGCGCGCGAATATGCCGCGATGAAACCGTCGCTGATGGGTGCCGTGGTGGAAAGTTTCGACCGCCTCAAGGCACGCACCGACCTGGTGCTGGTCGAAGGCGCCGGCAGCCCCGCCGAGGTCAATCTGCGCAAGGCCGACATCGCCAATATGGGCTTTGCGCGCAAGGCCGACGTGCCGGTGGTGCTGGTCGGCGACATCGACCGCGGCGGCGTGATCGCACAGCTCGTCGGCATCAAGACGGTGATCGATCCCGACGATGCCGCGATGATCCAGGGTTTTGTCATCAACAAGTTCCGCGGCGATCCGACGCTGTTCGACGACGGCTACCGGCTGATCGAAGCCCGTACCGGTTGGCGCGGCTTTGGCGTGCTGCCGTGGTTCGGCCGCGCCGGCGAGCTTCCGGCCGAAGACGCGCTCGGGCTGGGCGAGGCGCGCAAGCCCGGCCAGTGCAAGATTGCGTTTCTGGCGCTGTCGCGGATCGCCAATTTCGACGACCTCGATCCGTTGAAGCTCGAGCCCGGTGTCGATCTCGTGATGGTGCGTCCGGGCGAAGCCATCCCTGGTGATGCAAAACTCGTCATCCTGCCCGGCTCGAAATCGACCCGCGGCGACCTCGCGTTCCTGCGCGCGCAGGGCTGGGAGATCGATCTCTTGGCGCATCATCGCCGCGGCGGCCATGTGCTCGGCCTGTGCGGCGGCTACCAGATGCTCGGGCGGAGCGTCGCCGATCCCGATGGGATCGAAGGTCCCGCCGGCGAAACGCCCGGCCTCGGATTGCTCGACGTCACGACCGTCATGACCGAGCAGAAGACGTTGACCCGCGTCAGCGCGGTCCATGCCGCAACCCGTCAGCCGATCAGCGCCTACGAAATCCATATCGGGCACACCGACGGGGCGGATCGCGCGCGGCCGTTCGCATCGATCGACGGCGCGGCGGAAGGCGCCGTTTCCGCCGATGGACGCGTCCACGGCAGCTATCTGCACGGCCTGTTCGCCTCGGACGATTTCCGCAAGGCGTTCCTTGCGCGACTCGATATCGCGGCCGCGGATCAGCCCTACGGTGCCAGGGTCGAAAGCGCGCTCGACGCGCTGGCCGGGCACATCGAGAGCCATCTCGATGTCGAGGGCCTGCTGGCGCTGGCGCGCTAGATTATCCGCGCGCCAGCACGGCAGAGAGCCGCGACCATTCGGCTTCGTTGCCCGGCAGGCCGAGGCGCAACCATCCCGGCTGTTGCTGGAAAACCCGCGACCAGATCTGGCCGCGGGCAAGCTTCTCCTGTGCGGCCAGCGCATCGCCGACATCATAGAGACGAAACAGCGGCGTGCCGCCGACCAGCGTCCAGCCTCGCGAGCGTGCTGCCGTGTCGAGCCTGACGCAATCGTCCGCGAGCCGCGCAACCGTCGCTCTTGCCCAGTCCCGATCGAGCAACGCCCGCCGCCCAATCGCAATGGCAGCTCCCGAGACCGGCCAAGGGCCCGCCATCGCCGCAAGTCCGGCGATATCGCGTTCGCTGCCGATGGCGAAGCCGAGCCTGACGCCGGCCAGTCCGTAGAATTTCCCGAACGAGCGCAGGATCAGGAGGTGTGGCCGTCCTGCCTCCGCTGCGAGGGAGAGGTCGGGAACGGCGTCGGCAAAACTCTCGTCGATCACGAGCCGGCCGACGCGCGGCAACAACGCCAGCAGTTCGCCCCGTTCGTGGCGCCGTCCATCCGGATTGTTCGGATTGACGACGACGGCAAGATCAGCGTCGGCGAGCGCTGCGAGATCGGATGCTTCCTCGACGTCCCAACCGGCGGCCGACAGCACCGCGGCATACTCATTATAGGTCGGCGCCAGGATGCGCGCCCGCCCGCGAGGCGCGAGACGCGGCAGCAGCTGAATGGCCGCCTGTGCGCCGCCGATCGCTACGATCGGCGCATCGGTCGCGTAGGCCTGCCGCGCGGCGTGGTGGAGAGATTCGATATCCGATCGCGACGGTAACGCGCTCCATTGCCGCGGCTCGACATCGAGCAGCGGATAAGGCTGCCGGTTGATCCCCGTCGACAGGTCGATCCAATCGTCCGCGGCCCCGCCGAAGCGTTGCTGGGCGACGTCAAGATTTCCGCCGTGCTCTCGCATGCGCCGCTCTCTTACAGCAACGCCAGCGCGACGAACACCCCGGCCAGCAGCGTCATGGCACGGCGATAGAGCGTCAGCCCGGCGAGGATGTCGGCGGCGGCCGGATCGCGCGCGGCCTCGTTCAGCCAGGGCTCGTCCGCGACGTGCCCGTGATAGATGCGGGGGCCGCTGAGCCGCACGCCGAGCGCGCCGGCGATCGCGGCTTCCGGCCAGCCGGCATTCGGCGAACGATGCCGCCGTGCATCGCGCAGCATGCATGACCACGCCTGCGAACGGTTTGGCGCGAGCAGCACGAACAGCAGCCCGGTCAGCCGCGCCGGAATGATGTTGGCGAGATCGTCGATCCGGGCCGCCGCCCAGCCGAATGCTTCGTGCCGCTCGGTGCGATGCCCGATCATGGAGTCCAGCGTGTTGATCGCCTTGTAGCCCAGGATTCCCGGCAGGCCGAACAGCGCGCCCCAGAACACCGGCGCCACGATGCCGTCGGACGCGTTCTCGGCAAGACTCTCGATGCTCGCGCGCGCGATCCCGGCGTCGTCGAGCATCGCCGGATCGCGCCCGACGATCTGCCCGACCGCCAGACGGGCAGCTGCGATGTCACCGGAGACCAGCGGCTTGGCCACCGCGGCGACATGGTCATGCAGCGAGCGCAACGCCACCTGCGGCCACGCCAGCACACCGACAACGACGACACCCGCCCATTCGGATGCGAGCATGGACTGAACGGCCCAGCCGAGCGCGGCCGCCAGCGCAATCACCAGGATCGCCGCCGCAGCGCCTGCCGCGCGGCGAAATGGCGACGGATCGGATGTCCGGTTCCAGGCGCCATCAAGCAAATTGATCAGCCAACCGAGCCAGGTCACGGGATGGCCGATGCGCGCAAACAGCGGGGACGGCCAGCCGATCAAGGCATCCACGGCCATCGCCACCACCATCGCTCCCGCAAAACCCACGCATCTCTCCTCGCCGCGATCTCCCGTGATGCGCAAGACGTCGGCCGAGCGCAAGCCCTCGCCGGTGGATTTTCGGCTTTGTCTTTCACCGCGATTGGTGGTTAGAGCGTTTTCGAGCGGAAGCGGATGCCGGTCGCACAGGAGATGATATGGCGGTCATTGTGATCACGGGCGGGGCGCGATCCGGGAAAAGCCGGCGCGCCGAAGGTCGTGCGCGCGCCTTTCCGGGGCAGCCGGTCTATATCGCCACCGCCGAGGCGCTCGATGCTGAAATGGACGAGAGGATCGCCCGGCATCGCGCGCGGCGCGGCAACGACTGGATCGAACGCGAGGTGCCGCTCGATCTCGTCGAGGCGTTGTCCGCGACCGATGGCGGCGGCGCAAGGCTGGTTGATTGCCTGACGCTCTGGCTGTCCAATCTGCTGCATGCCGAGCGCGACTGGTCGCAGGAGGTCACGCGGCTGGCGGCTGCGCTGCCGCACCAGCGCAGCCCGGTGATCCTGGTCACCAACGAGGTCGGCCTCGGCATCGTGCCCGACAATGCGCTGGCGCGAACGTTCCGCGACGCCGCCGGCCTGATGAATCAGTCGATCGCAGCCGCAGCCGACGAGGTCGAATTCGTTGTGGCCGGCCTGCCGATGAAGCTAAAATGAACGCCGCGACCGATCCTGGCAAAGGCTCCGCGATGGTCTCGTTCGACGACGCATTTCGCCATCAACTGCACGAACTGTTCGTGTGGCGGCGCGACGTACGGCGCTTCCGCACCGATCCGCTGCCGGATCGGACGATCGAGCGGCTGATCGAGATCGCCTGCCTGTCGCCTTCGGTCGGCCTCAGCCAGCCCTGGCGCTTCGTCATGGTCGATGACAGAGCGCGGCGCCGTGCCGTGATCGAAGACTTCAAGGCCTGCAACGCCGATGCGCTGCGGTCCTATTCGGGCGAGCGCGCCGCGAAATATGCCGCGCTGAAACTGTCGGGCCTCGAAGAGGCACCCGACCATCTCGCCGTGTTCGCCGAGAAGACCGACCAGATCGGCGCCGGCCTCGGCCGCGCGACGATGCCGGAGACCACGGAATATTCCGTGGTGGCCGCGATCTGCTCGATGTGGCTCGCCGCGCGCGCCGAGGGGATCGGGCTCGGTTGGGTATCGATCCTCAACCCGGACCGCATCCACGACATTCTCGACGTGCCCGCGTCGTGGAAGTTCGTCGGCTATCTCTGCATCGGATACCCTCAGGCGGAATGCGACCGTCCGGAGCTCGAGCAGGCCAAGTGGGAATCGCGACGAGGTGCCGGTGAGTTCACCATCCGACGCTGACCGCGCGACCGCGAGTGGCGGCGTGCAGTGGCGCGCCGACATCGCTTCGCTGGTCTTTGCTCTCCCGCAGCACAGCGCGATCTGCGCAGTGCATCGGGGTGCGTTTCGGACCTTGCTCGGCAGGGAGCCAGAGCCGTCGGCCTGCATCGGCTATTTCGAGCGACACGAAGACGCGTTCCGGGCCGCGGCACGCGACAAGATCCGACGCAAGCGCATCCCGCTTGGAACAAATCTGCATCTTACCAGTCGCGACATCGCCCGAAAGCTGCTAGAAGCCGATCAAATCGAAGGTGGAGAACGACCATGAGCCAATCCCAGGCTACGCAAACCCAGACGGCGCATCTGCCGGTTGCCGCCGGACAGGTCGGACGGCTTGCGCAGTCGCTGATGGCGATGACGCTCGGTCTGTTCATTGTCGGCGTGGTCGGATTCTCGCACATCGACGTGGTCCACAATGCCGCGCACGACGTGCGTCATTCCAACGCATTCCCCTGCCACTGATCCCGTTGGCATGAGCACGTTTCGCTCGATCGTCTTCTCATCGGTCATTGCCGGATTCATCGTTGGCCTGATCGTCACCGCCGCCCAGCAGTTCGGCACCGTTCCGCTGATCCTCAAGGCCGAGGTCTACGAGAAGGCGGCCGAGCACAAGCATGAAGCCGCAGCTTCGCCGCAGGTCGTCCTCGTGCACGACGCGGCAGATCATGACCATGGCGCCGAGGCATGGGAGCCGAAGGACGGGCTGGAGCGCAACCTCTACACGGCGGGCGCGAACATCCTGACCGCGATCGGCTTCGCACTCCTGCTCGGCGGCTTCTTCGCCGTCCGCAGTGGTGCGACGGGCGAACCGATCTCCTGGCACGAAGGCCTGATGTGGGGGCTCGCGGGCTTTGCCGTCTTCACGATCGCGCCAAGTCTTGGACTGCCGCCCGAACTGCCGGGTGTGCCGGCCGCGCCGCTGCTCTCGCGCCAGATCTGGTGGATCACGGCGGTGCTGGCGACGGCCGCCGGCCTCGGACTGATCGTGTTCAGGCGCTCGGCGCCGGCCGCCATCGCCGGCGTCGCCCTGATCATGCTGCCGCATCTGATCGGCGCGCCCGAGCTCGAGCATGTCGAGACCAACGTGCCTTCGTCATTGTCGCATCAATTCGTGGTCGCCGTGACGCTGACCAGCCTGGTATTCTGGGCCCTGCTCGGCAGCCTGACCAGCACGGCCTTCGCCTATTTCGATCGGCCGGCGTCGGCGTAACGCGACAACCATCGCGACAGGAATCAATTGAGATTCGCGGCGGAGCCTGATTAGGTTCGGCGACGCCGTCTGCCGCGGGGCTGACGGCGTCGCCGAACCGACGGGATCCAACCAGCGATGGCCAAGACACGACGGACACGACCGACGATTCGTGACGTCGCGGCCGAGGCCGGCGTATCGGTCTCGAGCGTCAGCCGCACGCTCAATGGCGGCATCTACACCAGCGCGGAGCTGCACGCCCGCATCATGCGCGCGGTGAAGCGTCTCGGCTTCGAGCCGGACCAGGCGGCGCAGGCGTTGCGCTCGCGGGCCTCCAACACGATCGGCTGCATGGTCGCCGACTTCTCCAACCCGCACTACACCGGCATGGTGAGCGCGGCGGAGGAGGAGTTCCAGCGCGCCGGCTTCCTGCTGATGCTGGCCGCCACCAAGCACGAGGAGGTGCGCGAGGCCGCGTTCCTGTCGGCGGTGCGCCGCCGCCAGATGGATGGCCTGCTGCTGTTCGCCGGCGACAATTCCCACAAGGACTTCATGAAGGGGCTGGCGACGCTCGACCTGCCCTGCGTGAGCGTGGACCGCGAGGTGCCGGGCAGCGTCCCGGTTCGGGTCGATCATCGCGGCGGTGCGCTGGAAGCGACGCGCTATCTGCTCGGCCTCGGCCATCGCCGGATCGCGCTGCTCACCGGCAGCGCCGCGGTGCTGCCGAGCACGGAGCGGCTCGCGGGCTACCGGCAGGCGCACCAGGAAGCGAAGATCGAGGTCGACCCCACGCTGATCCGCCCGCACATGCAGGGCGCCAACACCGCCTTCAGCTCGGTGTGCCAGCTGCTGCAATCGGCAAAGCCGCCCACCGCGATCATCTCGCTCGGCACCAGCATGCTGGCCGAGGTGCTGGAGGCGATCACCAGCAACGGCCTGCGCTATCCGCAGGACGTCTCGCTGGTGTGCAGCGGCGACACCGACCTCGCCCGCCATGCGACGCCCGCGATCTCGGCCTTGAGCTGGGACATGAACGAGGTCGGCCGCACCGCCGCGCGGTTGCTGCTGGAGCAGATCCGCGACGACGACAAGCCCCGCAGCAGCGAGCCGGTATTCCTGCCGACACGCCTGATCCTGCGCCATTCCTGCGCCGCGCCGGCAACGCCGGCGCGGGGCCGAAAATAGCCTCGCGCGATCAATCGGCCTGCGGCGCCGCCGCGTATTGCACGTCGGAGACGTGCTCCATCCAGGTGGCGTAGTCGCCGTCGAGCACTTCGTGGATCGCGATATGGCTCATGCCCGTGGTCGGCGCCGCGCCGTGCCAGTGCTTCTCGTCCGGCGGAATCCACACCACGTCGCCGGGGCGGATCACCCGGATCGGACCGTCCCAGCTCTGCACATATCCCACGCCGGCCGTGACGTGGAGCGTCTGGCCGAGCGGATGGGTGTGCCAGGCGGTGCGCGCGCCCGGCTCGAACGTGACGCGCGCGGCCTGCACCCGCGCCGGCGCCGGTGCGTTGACGATCCCATCAGCCCATACGGTGCCGCTGAACCATTCGGCGTTGCCGCGGCGGCTCGGGACCGTTCCTGCGCGCTTGATGTCCATCTTCAGTCCTCCAACTTTTCCAATCTGGAAACGGTTCCAGCTTCATTCGTCACTGCGAGCGGACCGAAGCAATCCATTGATCCGCGTATGCCTCGCGATGGATTGCCTCGCTCCGCTCGCAATGACGGAAAGCAAACGCTCAGCGCAATGCAAATCCCTCGTAACCGTGCTGCGCGATCTGCGCGATGCGATGGCGGTAGCCCTGCCCGACATACGGCATGAACACCCGCGGCTTGCCGGCGATGTTGGCGCCCTGGTACCAGGAATTGGCCTTCGGATAGAGCGTGCGGCTGGCGGCGTCGGCGACATGTGCCATCCAGGCCTGCTCGGCATCGCGCTCGGGCTCGATCCGCGTCAATCCTTTTGCGCGCATGCTGCCGAGACAGGCGGTGATCCATTCGACATGGTTCTCACAGGCGTGGATCACATTGCCGATGACTGATGGGCTGCCCGGGCCGGTCACGATGAACAGGTTCGGGAAGCCGGATACCATCAGGCCGAGATAGGCGCTGGGCCCGTCGGCCCAGGCCTGCTTCAAGCTCGTGCCGTCGCGGCCGCGGATCTGCATCGCGGCAAGTGCCCCGGTCATCGCATCATAGCCGGTTGCCAGCACCAGCGCGTCGAGCGCGAAAGACCGCGTCGCGGTCTCGAGGCCAGTCTCGGTGACCGCCGTGAGCGGCTCGGCGCGCAGGTCGACGAGCTCGACATGCGGCAGGTTGTAAGTCGCGAAATAGCCGGTATCGATGCAGATGCGCTTGACGCCGAGCGGATAGTCCTGCGGTGACAGCGCCGCCGCGGTGGTCGCGTCGTCGACGATGCCGCGGATCTTGTCGCGCACGAAGTCGCAGGCGACGTCGTTGACGGCTTCATCGGTGAGGATGTTCGGGAACGCGGTCAGGATGCCGCCGCCACCCTGCTCCCAGAGCTGTTCATAGCGCGCCCACTGCTCCTCGCGCTCCGGCACCGGCGCCTCGAATGCATTGGCGGGCACGCGCCCGAACTCCGGTGTCTCGAGGCTCTCGCGATATCTGGCGATCACGGGTTCGGCGGCGGCGATATCGGCGTCGGACAGCGGCGCGTTGCGCGCCGGCACGGAGTAGTTCGGCGTGCGTTGGAACACGGTCAGGCGGCTCGCCGCCTTCGCGATCATCGGGATGGTCTGCACGCCCGATGAACCGGTGCCGATCACCGCGACGCGCAGGCCGGAGAAATCGATCTCCTGATGCGGCCACTGTCCGGTGTGATAGACCGGCCCGCGAAACCGCTCCAGGCCCGGCACGTTCGGCTTGTTCGGCATCGAGAGATTGCCGGTCGCCATCACGCAAATCGACGCGACGATGCAATCGCCGCGATCGGTGCGTACGGTCCAGCTCTCGCCGGCCTCGTCCCAGTCGGCGCTGGTCACGCGGGTGTCGAAGCGGATCAGCGAGCGCAGCTCGAACCGGTCGGCGACACGCTGCGCATAGCGCAGGATCTCCGGCTGGGCAGCGTATTTCTCGCTCCAGCGCCATTCCCGTCGCAGCTCTTCCGACCAGGTGTAGGAGTAGAACAGGCTCGGTATGTCGCAGCGTGCGCCGGGATAGCGATTCCAGTACCAGGTGCCTCCGACGTCGGCTGCCGCCTCGATGCCGATCACCTTCAGCCCGAGCTCGCGCAACCGGTAGATGGCATACAGCCCGCCGAAGCCGGCTCCGACCACGACGGCATCGCATTCGGCAACCAGCGGCGGCCTCGCGCCGTGGTCCGGGCTCGTCTGCACCAGTCTGCTCATTTGTCACATCTCTCCGGTCGCAGGGATTATTGCCATCGGCGGGAACACGCGCTAGTCTGGAAACGTTTCCAGACCGGAAGCGCATACGATAATTGCCGCCGGGCGTCAACGCGCCGGCCATCGGGCCCGCGGACGCCACAAGGCGATCAGCGAACAATCAGGGAGTGACTGAAGGATGTTGGAGGGATTTCGTCTTCGCGCATGCGTGGCAGCCGCGGCAATGATCGGCGCGCTGTCGCCCGCGCTCGCGCAGAAGAATTACGGCCCGGGGGTCTCGGATACCGAGATCAAGATCGGCAACATCATGCCCTATAGCGGCCCCGCTTCCGCCTACGGCGCGATCGGCCGCACCGAGGCGGCCTATTTCAAGATGATCAACGACCAGGGCGGCATCAACGGACGCAAGGTCGATTTCATCAGCTACGACGACGGCTTCTCGCCGCCGAAATCGGTCGAGCAGGCACGCAAGCTGGTCGAAGGCGACGAGGTGCTGCTGGTGTTCCAGCCGCTCGGCACCGCGCCCAATGTCGCGATCCAGAAATATCTCAACGCCAAGAAGGTCCCTCACCTGTTCATCGCGTCGGGCGCGACGCGGTTCGGCGAACCGAAGAACTTTCCCTGGACGATGGGCTGGCAGCCGAACTACCAGAGCGAGGGCCGCATCTACGCCAAATACATCCTGGACAAATTCCCGAACGGCAAGATCGCGGTGCTCTGGCAGAACGACGACGCCGGCAAGGACGCGCTGAAGGGATTGCGCGACGGCCTCGGCGACAAGGCGAGCAGCATGATCGTCGCCGACAAGTCGTATGAACTCACCGATCCGACGCTGGACTCGCAGATCGTGGCGCTGCGCGCCTCGGGCGCCGACATCCTGTTCACCTGGGCGGCGCCGAAGGGCGCGGCGCAGACCATCAAGAAGGTCGCCGAGCTCGGCTGGAAGCCGACCTTCTTCCTGACCTCGACGGCGACTTCGGTCGCCTCGGTAATGCGCGCCGCCGGCGTCGAGCATTCACAAGGCATCATCTCGGTCGCCTATCTGAAGGACCCGACCGACAAGATCTGGGCCGACGACGCCGAGACCAAGGAATGGCGGACGTTCATGGACAAGTACATGCCCGACGGCGACAAGACCAACGGCAATCACGTCTATGGCTACGCCGCTGCGCAAACGCTCGCGCAAGTGCTCAAGCAGTGCGGCGACGATCTGACGCGCGAGAACGTGATGAAGCAGGCCGCCAGCCTGAAGGACTTTGCGCCGAAGATGATCCTGCCCGGAATCAGGATCAATACCGGCCCGAACGATTTCCGGCCGATCGAACAGTCGCAGCTGATGCGGTTCGAAGGCGAGAGCTGGACGCTGTTCGGCAACATCATCACCGGCGAAGTCGGCAGCGAGTAAAGCCTCCGTGCGTCACGTTCGGACTTGCCCGGACATGACGCACGCATCAATCATCCGGCCAGCCAGGCGAACGCACGGCGCAGGAATGCCGGCGCATCCTGCTCGACCGGCGTGCCATGCGCCATCAGCACCTTCTCGGCCGGCCACGCCAGGACGCGTTGCAAGGCCGCGCGCGCGGCACGGCGGTTGGTGAAGGCAATACGGAACTTGCGCGGCACCGACGGCTCCGGTCCGACCATGAGGTCGAGCTTCGCTATCGTCGCCCGCCAGCCCGAGACCAGTTCGGCGGGAATCTGTTGCAGCAGGTCGGTGAACAGCACGGTGCCGCTCACCAGATGAAAGAAGACCACCTCCGACGTGATCAGGTTGCCGCGCATCACCACCTGGTCGATCTGCCCGACCCAATCAAGGCTCGCTCCATCGGCGAGATCGGCATCGAAGGCGATATCACGGCGCCGCTTGCGCAGGCCCGGCGGGGCATGGAGCACGGCGGCCGGATAGGCTCGCTTCCATTCGGCGAGAAACAGATGATGCAGCGAATTGGGAGCCACGATGTGCCTGACATGGCCCAGCGCGTCCGTGGCCGCCCGCAGACCCTCTGTCAGCCGGACCGGCGACCAGACGAACAGGCTGCCGTCCGCAAGCCTGACGACCGCCATCCGGGTGGGATAATGAAACCCGGCGACCGCCACGTTCGGTCCTCCGGCAATCCAGATGTCGTGGCCGAAGTTCAGCAGTACCGCCATTTCGGTTGACCGTCGCAAGTCCGAGCCGAACCAGCCGGCACGCTGCCGCCGGCATTCCGGCTTCCTTTACCATGCCCGGTGCGACGCACTGCCGGCAAGGGCCATGCCGGCACCTGGTTCCGATGCCAATTGCAACGATCGGGTTTACGCAACCTTAGACGATTTGATCCAAACGTTGGCTGTGCACGACGCGATTGGGATGAAGCGGCCGATGTCGCAAAAATCGGATCTTGGGGGACACGGGCTGGCCTTCGCGGATGATGCCGGACGTGGCCTCGCGGGCTCGCCGGATCGCGCGTGCCGTGATGGCGCCATGCCCCAGCGCACGGCCGTCGGCCAAGCCCCCCATGCGCCGACAGCTCTGACGCAGGCCGCCGATGCGCATCCGCCGTCGGTCAGGTCCGGCGCAGGCGGACTGGTCTCGGCGCTTCGTGACGCCGAGTGGCTCACGGCCGATCGGGTCACCGCCTTCACCCGGATGTTTCTCCTCCTGTTCATCGGCTGCGTTGCGAGCATTCCATGGTTCGCGCCGACGATGGATGTCGGCCACGACTTCGCGGCATTCTGGACCGCGGCAAAGCTCGCCCTCGAAGGCCGCGCCGCCGATGCCTATGGCGATGCAGGCCGCGCCGCCGTCGCCGCCCTGTTCGGCCAGAACAGCTACCCGCCGTTCTTCTACCCGCCGACGTCGCTGTTGTTCTGGCTTCCGTTCGCGCTGGTGTCGTTCGCCACGGCCGCCTTCATCTGGATCGCCGCGACCGGCGCAGCCTATGCGGCTGCGATGCGGGCCATGCTCAAAGGCGGATCGATCGTTCCCGCGCTCGCCTTTCCCGGCGCATGGATATGCGCGCTGTTCGGGCAGAATTCGCTGTTCTCGGCGGCCCTGCTCGGCGGATCGGCCGCGACGCTGGATCGCTATCCGGCGATCGCGGGCGTGCTGCTCGGATGTTTCAGCTACAAGCCGCAGCTCGCCCTGCTTGCGCCGCTCGTCCTGATCCTGACACGGCGCTGGCGCGCGCTCGCCGCGGCGATCGCGACAACGCTCGTGCTGGTACTGGCTACCACCGCCATCTTCGGCATCGAGCCGTGGATCAAGTTTGTCGGCGTCCTGCCGGAAGCAAAGGCCTGGAGCCTGGATGGCCGGCCCGGCTTCGAGAAGTTCGTAAGTCCGTTCGCCGCGATCAGGCTCGCCGGCGGAACGAGCAACACCGCCTGGCTCATCCAGCTGATGGCAGCCGCGATCGCGATCTCAGTCCTCGTCCTTGTGCTGCGAAGGCGCCCCGGCGGCGCCGCCGAGATCGCGCTGATGGTGGCAGCGACCGGCCTCTGCGTCCCCTCACTCGGCAGCTACGAGGTGGTGATCCTGGCGATCCCGGGCGCGTGGCTGATCGCGCAAGCGCTGGCACAAGGCTGGCTGCCCTACGAACGCATCGCACTCGCTGCGCTTTACCTGACGCCATTCGTCATGGTGCCTGCGGCCGCCAACGGCGTGCAATTGGCGCCGCTCGCCTGTACGGCGCTCGTCGCGCTCGTCGCGCGACGCATCTTGCATCCGCCGCTTGCAGAAACTGCCAATCACTGATTGGCCCGACCGCGCAGACCCTGGCGGCTCGAGAAGCCAGCCGTGCAACATACTCCGTGTCGCCCCTGCGAACCCCGAATGGCTATTGTTGCGGCCATGCCAAAACCGCGAGTCCCTTCACCTGCATCCGCCGCGGCGGATGGGTCCCTGCCTTCGCAGGGACGACACGGGAAGGGTTGCGCATGCCCTCCGCATGGAACTAACCCGCCCGCGTCAGGATCACCTGCTGCGCCGCATGCCAGCTCGCTTCGTCGGGCGCGCAGAGCAGGCCGCCGGTCAGGTTGACGGGCCGGTAGGGTGAGCCGTCGAAATGCGCGCTGTAGCCGCCGGCCTCGCGATGCAGCAGCCAGCCCGCGGCATGATCCCAAGGCATCAGCTTGTTGTAGAACAGCAGGTGGCAATGGCCAGACGCCGCCATGCGGTACTCATGCGCCGCGCATCGGAGCCAGGCCGTCATGCCGAGCTTGGAGAGATTGCCGGCGACCGTGGTCCGCAACGGCTCCGGCAGGAAGTTGACGCCGACGATCGCGTCCATCTGGCTGACCGGTGCGGGCGCGGCGACCTTCAGATCGTAGCGGCTGCCGTCCGGTAGCTCGAGCCAGGCGCCCTCGCCGCGCATAGCAAACGCGGTGTCGTTGCAGACCGGGTCGTGGATCGCGCCGAACACGATCTCGCCGCGGATGGTCGCGGCCACCATGGTGCCGAACAGCGGCAGGCCGGAGGTGAAATTTCGCGTGCCGTCGATCGGATCGATGATGAAGGCAAGGTCCGCGGTTCCGATCCGGTCGAGCGCCGTCGCGTCGCGCGCCGTGCCTTCCTCGCCGACGATCAAAGCATCCGGAAAAACCCGAAGCAGTGCCGCCGAGATCGCCTGCTCGGCGAGCTCGTCGGCTTCGGTGACCACGTCGAACGCGGATGTCTTGGTGCGGACCTCGATCTCGCGCACGCGGCGGAACCGCGGCATGATCTCGCGGTGGCCGACTTCGGCGAGGATGTTCCCGATGTTCAGCGCATCGGCATGGGACAATTTCACGCGGCATTCTCCTGCATTGCGCAGGCACCTTACCGCAGAAATATGACCGCGTGGCGGTCAGCGGCGCTGGTTGTAGACGTCGATGCAGACGGCGCCGAGCAGCACGAGGCCCTTGATCACCTGCTGGTAATCGATGCCGATGCCGAGGATCGACATGCCGTTGTTCATCACGCCCATGATCATGGCGCCGACCACCGCGCCGCCGACCCGGCCGACGCCGCCATAGGCCGACGCGCCGCCGATGAAGCAGGCGGCGATGACGTCGAGCTCGAAGCCGAGACCGGCTTTCGGGGTCGCGGTGTTGAGCCGGGCCGCAAACACCAGCCCGGCCAGCGCGGCCAGCACGCCCATGTTGACGAAGGTGAAGAAGGTCAGCCGCTCGGTCTTGACGCCGGAGAGCTTCGCGGCCTTGGCATTGCCGCCCACCGCATAGATCTGCCGGCCGATCACCGTGCGCCGCGTGACGAAGCCATACAGCGCGATCAGCACGGTCATGATGACCAGCACGTTCGGCAGGCCGCGATGCGAGGCGATCAGATAGGTGAAGTAGAGCACCGCGCCCGCCAGCGCGATGCTCTTGGCGACGAAGAACGCGTAGGGCTCGACCTCGATGCCGTGCGACTGCTCGCGCGCGCGCCCCCTGGCGCTCGCCAGCACCAGCGCGAATGCCAGCACGATGCCGATCGCAAGCGAGGTCGGATAGAGCGTGCCGGCGCTCGGAAACAGCTCGGGGATGAAGCCCGAGGAGAGTTTCTGGAAGGTCGGCGGAAACGGCCCGACCGACCGGCCTTGCAGCACCGCGAGCGCAAGGCCCTTGAACACCAGCATGCCCGCCAGGGTCACGATGAAGGACGGAATCTTGAAATAGGCCACCCAGTAGCCCTGTGCCGCGCCGATCGCGGCACCGACCAGCAGACAGGCGATGAACGCGATCGGGTAGCTGACGTGGTACGTCACCATCAGCACCGCCGCGACCGCGCCGACGAAACCGGCGACCGAGCCGACCGACAGGTCGATATGCCCGGTCACGATCACCAGCAGCATGCCGAGCGCCATGATCACGATGTAGCTGTTCTGCAGCACGAGATTGGTGAGGTTGACCGGCTGCAACAGCGTGCCGTCGGTCACGATCTCGAAGAACAGCATGATCGCCAGCAGCGACAGCAGCATGCCATAGTTGCGCAGATTGTTCTTGATGAAGCCGGAATGCTTGGGCGCCTCGGGAAGTGACACCGTCTTGTCGGTCATTGCGCTCCTCCTGCCACCCGCACGGCACCATCATGGGCGACGCTTCCTGAGATCCGGACATTGCGCATGATGGCGCGCATGATCTTCTCCTGCGTGGCCTCGTCCTTGCCGAACTCGCCGACGAAAGCGCCGTCATTCATCACGCAGATCCGGTCGCAGATGCCGAGCAGTTCCGGCATTTCCGACGAGATCACCACGACGCCCTTGCCGGCCTCCGCGAGCTCGTTGATGATGCAGTAGATCTCGTATTTCGCCCCGACGTCGATGCCGCGGGTCGGCTCGTCCAGCAACAGCACCTGCGGATCGGTCATCAGCCATTTCGACAGCACCACCTTCTGCTGGTTACCGCCCGAGAGCTGCCCGGTCTCCTGATAGACGTCGGAGCAGCGGATCCGCATCCGGTTGCGGTAATCGCTCGCGGCCTTCAGCTCGACGACATCGTCGATCACGCCGCGCTCCGACACCTGGCGGAGGCTCGCCAGCGTCACGTTCTTGCGGACGTCGTCGGCGAGCACCAGCCCGAGCTGCTTGCGATCCTCGGTGACATAGGCAAGGCCGGCATGGATCGCGGCCGGCACGTTCGGAAGATGCGTCTCGCGGCCGTCGAGGCTGATCCTGCCGGTGATGTTGTAGCCCCAGGCGCGGCCGAACAGGCTCATGGCAAACTCGGTGCGGCCGGCGCCCATCAGGCCGGCGATGCCGACCACCTCGCCGCGCCGCACCGTGAAGTCGACGTTCTTGATCACCTGCCGGGCGGTGTGCAGCGGATGATACACCGACCAGTTCTCGACCGTCATCACGGGATCGCCGATCGCAACGTTGCGCTCCGGGAAGCGATGCGCGAGGTCGCGGTTGACCATGCTGCGGATGATCCGGTCCTCGTCGACCTGCTCGGTCCGGCAATCGATGCTGTCGACGGTGCGGCCGTCACGCAGCACGGTGATGCGGTCGGCGACGCGCGCGACCTCGTTCAGCTTGTGCGAGATCAGGATCGAGGCGATGCCCTGCTCGCGGAACGCCAGCAGCCGGTCCAGCAATGCGGCGCTGTCGGCCTCGTTGAGGCTCGCGGTCGGCTCGTCCAGGATCAGAAGGCGCACCCGCTTCGACAGCGCCTTGGCGATCTCGACCAGCTGCTGCTTGCCGACGCCGAGGTCGGTGACCAACGTATCAGGCGATTCCCGCAGGCCGACTTGCGCCAGTAGCTCGGCGGTCCGCCGGTACACGGCGTTGCGATCCACCACCCCGAACCGCGACGGCGCGCGCGAGAGAAAGATGTTCTCGGCGATCGACATCAGCGGGATCAGCGCCAGCTCCTGGTGGATGATGATGATCCCCAGCTCTTCGGAATCGTTGATGTCGCCGAACCGGCGCTCCTCGCCGTCGAACAGGATCGACCCGTCATAGCTGCCGGCGGGATAGACCCCGCTCAGCACCTTCATCAGGGTCGACTTGCCGGCACCGTTCTCGCCGACCAGCGCATGGATCTGGCCGGCTTCGACGGTGAAACCGACGTCGCGCAACGCCTGCACGCCGGCAAAGCTCTTGCTGACGCCGCGCATCTCCAGCATTGCCGTCATCGGATCATGTCCCGCAATGTCAGTCGGCCTCGGCGCGGCGCTTCCCGCTCGCCCGCCCTAGTCGAATTGCGAGCGCTTATAGTAGCCGCTGTCAATCAGGACTTTCTCCCAATTGGTGTTGTCCACCACGACCGGCTTGAGCAGATAGGAGGGAACCACCTTGACCCCGTTGTTGTAGGTCTTGGTGTCGTTGACGGTGACCTCCTTCTTGCTCAGCACGGCGTCGACCATGTCGGCCGTGACCTTGGCGAGATTGCGGGTGTCCTTGAAGATGGTCGAGTATTGCTCGCCGCGCAGCATCGCCTTGATCGAGGGCACCTCGGCATCCTGGCCGCTGATATACGGCATCGGCTGGTCCTTGCTGCCGTAGCCGACGCCCTTCAGCGAGGAGATGATGCCGATCGACAGGCCGTCATAGGGCGACAGCACGGCATCGACGCGCTTCTTGCCGTAGAACGCGCTCAACAGATTGTCCATGCGCGCCTGCGCGGTGGCGCCGTCCCAGCGCAGGGTCGCAACCTTGTCCATACCCATCTGGCCGCTGGCGACCACCAGCTTGCCGCTGTCGATGTAGGGCTTCAGCACCGACATCGCGCCATCGTAGAAGAAATAGGCGTTGTTGTCGTCGGGCGAGCCGCCGAACAGTTCGATGTTGAACGGCCCCTTGCCGTCCTTCAGCCCGAGGGCATTCACGAGCGAGCTCGCCTGAAGCACGCCGACCTGGAAATTGTCGAACGTCGCGTAATAATCGACATTCGGCGTGTCGCGGATCAGACGGTCGTAGGCGATGACCGTGATGCCTTGCGCCTTGGCCTGTTTCAGCGCGTCGGACAGCGTGGTGCCGTCGATCGCCGCGATGACCAACACCTTGGCGCCCTTAGTCACCATGTTCTCGACCTGGGAGAGCTGGTTCGGAATGTCATCGTCGGCATATTGCAGGTCGGTGCCGTAACCGCGCTCCTTCAGCACCTTGACCATGTTGTTGCCGTCGTCGATCCAGCGCGCCGAGGATTTGGTCGGCATCGCGATGCCGATGGTCGGCTTGCTCTGGGCGGACGCGTCCGACGCGGCCCCGCCGAGACATGCCAACGCCAGCGCAAACACCGAGACTTTCAGTTTGAACATGCGTCTCTCCCTTGGCCTTTTTGAGTTGAAATACCGTCGCCAGCATCAATCGATGGCGATCATTCGTTGGCTGGTCGCAGATCTCCAGCGATGCCCGATCGGCACCGGGCCGTCACGAACCGAAATCGCGGAATGTCGATTGAACCCGTCAACAGCGCCATGCTCACTCCGCGCGATCACCTCTGTCGATCCCGCCGTGCCCGGTCACCCGCCGGTCATGCCGTGGGACGAACGAGGCGTAGACCTGGAGGATCACGAGGCGCTGTCTCCCGGAATTCTTGCAAGCACCAACGTCCCCCATAACTTCCGGTAGCTTGGTCCTGCATCTGGCAATCTTGGGTGGATGGTGCCCCTACCTTACCATGGATGCAAGCACGATTTATTCAATCAACCGAATAAATTGATCCAGGGCACTGAGGATCATGAGGCGCCATCTCCCGGAATTGTTGCTGTTTATCACCTACCGCCAGAGCGTATGGCGGATCGGCACTGCTTCCGGCCAAGGTTGCCCCTACTATGGGATGGATGCAAGCGCGATTTATTTAAGTATCTGAATAAATTGATCGGAGCGAGTTGCCCGGCTGCGTCCCCTATTCGTCGATCTCGGAGAGATCATCGACCACCAGCAGCGCCCCGGTGAAATCATCATCGCCGAAATACGCGCTTCGGGTGATGATCGCGGGAATCCCGGCGCGCGCAGCGGCGGCGAGGCCGTTGCCGGAATCCTCGACGGCGATGCAGTCCGCCGGCGCAAGCGCGAGCCTGGCCAGCACCTCGACGTAAACGTCGGGCGCGGGTTTCTTGCGCGGAACATCGTCGCCGGCGACGATCGTCTCGAACAGATCGGCCCAGCCCAGCCCGAGCGCGACCGAAAGCAGCGCGTCGATGTTGCCGTGCGAGGTCGTGGTCGCGATCGCCAGCCGCTGGCCACGCCGGCGCGCGTTGCCAACAAGCGCACGCACGCCCGGCCGCAACGGGCAGCCGCCGGCCGCGATCAGCGCGGCATAGCGCGCGGTCTTGATGCGGTGCAGTCCGGCGATCTCGGCGAAGCTCAGCGACGGAACCGGATTGCGCTGATCGAAGGCGCGGATGCGCTCCTTGCCGCCGGCCACCCGAAGCAGCCGCGCGTAAGTGACCTGATCCCAGAACCAGTCGAGGCCGGCCTCGGCGAACGCCGCGTTGAAGGCGCGGCGGTGCACCTCCTCGGTTTCGGCGAGCGTGCCGTCGACGTCGAAGATCAGCGCGCGGGCGCCTGCGATCGTCTCGCGCGCCGCCCTGGTGCGGATCGCCGCGAGCGCCTCGTTCATCGCCCCTCGCCCGCCGCGCCGGTCCCCTTGCCGAACACCCGGCTGGCCAGCACGTCGCCGGCCTCGATCGACATCACGTCGTCGGCCGTCAGCGTGCGATCGAGCTTGGCCACGATCCGGTTGGCCTGGCGCAACCGGATACGGTCGAGCGCGTTGCGGATCGAGCGCGCATTGGAAAACAGCGGCTGTTGCTTGCGGATGGCAATGTATCGGGCGAAGGCCTCGCGCGCTTCCGGGGACAGACGATAATTCTGCTGCTGCAACATCAGCTCGGCGATCCAGAGCAGCTCTCCATCGGAATAGTCCGGGAAGTCGATGTGATGCGCGATGCGCGATCGGAACCCCGGATTGCTCTGGAAGAATTTCTCCATCCGGTCGCCATAGCCGGCCAGGATCACCACCAGATCCTCGCGCTGCGCTTCCATGATCTGCAACAGGATCTCGATCGCCTCCTGGCCGTAGTCGCGCTCGTTCTCGGGGCGATAGAGGTAATAGGCTTCGTCGATGAAAAGCACGCCGCCCATCGCCTTCTTCAGGATCTCCTTGGTCTTCGGCGCGGTGTGGCCGATATATTGCCCGACGAGATCGTCGCGCGTCACGCTGATGACGTGGCCGCGGCGCACGAAGCCGAGCTTGTGCAGGATGCCGGCCATCTTGAGCGCAACGGTGGTCTTGCCGGTACCGGGATTGCCGGTGAACGACATGTGCAAGGTTGGAAACGTGGTCGCCAGCGCCATCTTCTGCCTGATGCGTTCGACCAGCAGCAGCGAGGCGATCTCACGAATGCGGGTCTTCACGGGCTTGAGGCCGATCAGTTCGGAATCGAGCTGGTCGAGCACCTCGCCGATTCCGAGATCGGCGAATTCGAGCCTGAGGTCGATGGTCTCGGGTGGCGTCTCGCTGATCTGCTCGTCGACAAGTTCGCTGGTCTGTTCTTGGACTTGTTCCTGCGCTTGCGTCATTATCCTCTCGCTTTCAGAAAAGCTCCGTCGCCGCTGCGGCGACGACGGAGAAGTGCATCCGGACCAGGCGGTCGAGGGAGCAATTCGCCTGGCTTGCCAACCGGACGCGGTCACTGATCTGCGTAGCGTTCGCCCTCGGGGCGATCCAGCGCGTAAGCCCTGGTCGTATAACTAACGCTCCGGCCGCCGACCTCTTGCCGCTCGAGCCGGAAGCCGGGCTCATTCTTCGGCCGGTTGACGATGAAGGAGATGCGCACGGATTCCCAGCCATGGGAAGAATCGAACCCGCTCATGCGGATGTAGCGCTCGCCATAGACACGGCGGCAATCGGCGAGTTCCTTCATGATGCCGGCGGCATCGCGCAGGTCGAACATCGGCAGACCCCACATGTCCCAATAGGTGTTGCGGGGATGTGGGTCGTCGGTGAACTCGATGTTCACCGCCCAGCCCTTGTCGAGGCAGTATTGCACCTGCGCTGCGATCTGCTCATCGGTGAGATCGGGCAGGAAAGAAAAGCAGCCTTGGGTCACTCTCATGTCGGTTCTCCTTTCGCTGCGTCACGTTGCCGGGGTCGCGGTCGGGGCAAAGTCCGGCGAGTCAGTCGACTCGTAGTTGAAGCTCACGTCCTTCCAGACCTCGAGCGCGTCGCGCAGCGGCGTGCAGGTCTGGGCGGCCTTGGCGAGGATCTCCGGACCTTCGTGGACGTAGTCGCGGCCCTCGTTGCGGGCGAGAATCATGGCTTCGAGCGCAACGCGGTTGGCGGTGGCGCCGGCCTGGATACCCTTCGGATGACCGATGGTCCCGCCGCCGAACTGCAGCACGACGTCCTCGCCGAGATGATCGAGCAATTGGTGCATCTGGCCGGCGTGGATGCCGCCCGAGGCGACCGGCATCATCTTGTTGAGGCTTGCCCAAGGCTGATCGAAGAACACGCCATGCTCGAGCGTCATCGGGTTGAAGTCCTCGCGGCAGATGTCGTAGTAGCCACGCGTCGTCGCCGGGTCTCCTTCAAGCTTGCCGACGACGGTGCCGGCATGGATGTGATCGACACCGGCGAGCCGCATCCATTTGGCGATCACGCGAAACGAGACTCCGTGCAAACGCTGACGCGTGTAGGTCGAGTGGCCGGCGCGATGCAGATGCAGGATCATGTCGTTGCGGCGCGCCCATTTCGCCATCGACTGGATCGCCGTGTAGCCGATCACGAGGTCGATCATGATGATGACGGAGCCGAGCTGCTTGGCGAAATCGGCGCGCTCGTACATGTCTTCCATGGTGGCCGCGGTCACGTTGAGGTAGGTGCCCTTGACCTCGCCGGTAGCCGCCTGTGCGCGATTGACGCCTTCCATGCAATACAGGAAGCGGTCGCGCCAATGCATGAAGGGCTGCGAATTGATGTTCTCGTCGTCCTTGCAGAAGTCGAGCCCACCCTTCAACGCCTCGTAGACGACGCGGCCGTAATTGCGGCCGGACAGGCCGAGCTTCGGCTTCACGGTGGCGCCGAGCAACGGCCGACCGAACTTGTCGAGCCGCTCGCGCTCCACCACGATCCCTGTCGCCGGGCCCTGGAAGGTCTTCACATAGGCGGTCGGCAGCCGCATGTCCTCGAGCCGCAACGCCTTCAGCGGCTTGAAGCCGAACACATTGCCGATGATCGACGCGGTCAGGTTCGCGATCGAGCCCGGCTCGAACAGATCGAGGTCATAGGCGATATAGGCGAAATAACTGCCTGGCGAGTTCGGCACCGGATCGACGCGATAGCATTTTGCGCGGTACTTCTCCGCGGCGGTCAGCCGGTCGGTCCACACCACGGTCCAGGTCGCGGTCGAGGACTCGCCCGCCACCGCGGCGCAGGCCTCGGTCGGATCGACGCCGTCCTGCGGCGTGACGCGGAACAGCGCGATGACGTCGGTGTCCTTGGGCTCGTAATTCGGCTCCCAATAGCCCATCCGCTTGTATTCCATCACGCCGGACTTGTAGCGATCCTTGCCGCGCACGGTGATCGACTGCTGCATGTTCATCTCAATCTCCTGTCTTTTGCTGGCCAATTGCTCAGGCGGCCTGGGTGATCTTTCCGATCTGCGGATCGAGCGCGCCGGCGCGATAGCGCCGGGCCATCTCCGGCAGCGCAACGACCTTGATCCGCGCTGCATTGCCGGCCGTGCCGAATTGCTCGAAGCGGTCGCGGCAAAGTTCGCGCAGCGCATCCATCGCGGGCTTGAGGAATTTGCGCGGGTCGAACTCGCTCTTCGACTGCGTGGCGACCTTGCGGAAGGCCGCGGCCATCGCCAGCCGGCAATCGGTGTCGATGTTGACCTTGCGCACACCATGCTTGATGCCGCGGACGATCTCCTCGACCGGAACGCCCCAGGTCTGCGGCATCTCGCCGCCGAACGCATTGAACGTGTCCTGCAACGGCTGCGGCACCGAGGACGAGCCGTGCATCACCAGATGGGTGTTCGGCAGGCGGGCGTGGATCGCCTCGACCACCCGCATCGCCAGGATTTCACCGTCCGGCTTGCGCGTGAACTTGTAGGCGCCATGCGAGGTGCCCATCGCGATCGCGAGCGCGTCGACCTTGGTGGCGCGCACGAAGTCGACCGCCTGGTCGGGATCGGTGAGAAGCTGATCGTGGCCGATCGTGCCTTCGACCCCATGACCATCCTCCTGCTCGCCGCCGCCGTGCTCCAGCGAGCCGAGCACGCCGAGCTCGCCTTCGACCGAGGCGCCGACCCAGTGCGCCATCTCGACGACCCGGCGGGTGATGTCGACATTGTAGTCATAGTCGGCCGCGGTCTTGGCATCGGCCTTCAGCGAGCCATCCATCATGACCGAGGTGAAGCCGTAGCGGATCGCGGTGGCGCAGGTCGCCTCCTCGTTGCCGTGATCGAGGTGCAGGCAGAGCGGGATCTGCGGATACATCTCCTCCAGCGCATCGATCATCTTCGCCAGCATGATGTCGTTGGCGTAGGAGCGCGCGCCGCGCGAGGCCTGGATGATGACCGGCGCATCGCAGGCCGCCGCCGCCTCCATGATGGCGAGGCCCTGCTCCATGTTGTTGATGTTGAAGGCCGGCACGCCGTAGCCGCGTTCGGCGGCATGGTCCAGCAATTGCCTCAGTGTGATCCGCGCCATCGTGGCGTCCTCCCTTCAATTCGCTCGTTGAATGAGCTGTTTCGCTGCGGCAGCGACCGCCGCGGGCGTGATGCCGAACTCGCGGTACAGCACGTCGGCCGGCGCCGAAGCGCCGAAGCCGGTCATGCCCACGAAAGCGCCGTCGTCACCGAGCCAGCGCGTCCAGTCGCCTTCGACGGCAGCTTCCACGCCGACGCGCGGCGCACTGCCCAGCACCTCTGCGCGATAGTCGCTCGGCTGCTGGCGGAACAGGTCGAAGCACGGGGCCGAGACGACCGCGGCCTGCACTCCTCCTTCCGCCAGCAGCTTTGCGGCTTCGAGCGCGATCGCCACCTCCGAACCCGTTGCAATCAGGGTGACGTCACGCCCGAAGGCCGGCTCGACCAGAACGTAGGCGCCGAGCGCGACCTGGTTGTCCTTGCTGCCGTCGCGAACCGTCGGCAGCGCCTGCCGCGACAGGCAGAGGATCGACGGCGAGCTCTCCGCCCTCAGCGCGCAGTCCCAGGCTTCCGCGGTCTCGACCGCGTCGGCCGGACGGAACACCAGCAGGTTCGGGATCGCCCGCAGCGCCGCCAGATGCTCGACCGGCTGGTGCGTCGGCCCGTCCTCGCCAAGCCCGATCGAGTCATGGGTCATCACATGGATGACCCGGATGCCCATCAGTGCCGCGAGACGGATCGCCGGCCGGCTGTAGTCGGCGAAGCTGAGGAAGGTGCCGCCATAAGGAATGAAGCCGCCATGCAGCGCGATGCCGTTCATCGCCGCCGCCATGCCGTGCTCGCGGATGCCGTAGTGGATGTAGCTGCCGTCGAGCGTGTCCGGCCGCACCGGAACCTGCGACTTCGCCAGCGTGAGATTGGAATGCGTGAGGTCGGCGGAGCCGCCGAGCAGGTTCGGCAAGGCGTCCGCGATCACGTCGATGACCTGCTGCGAGGCCTGGCGGGTGGCGAGCTTCGGCTTCTCGCTTGCAAAGCGCTGCACGAGCTTCGTCATCGCCTCGACATAGGCGCAGGGCAGTCTCCGGTTCAGCGCATCATGGAACGGAGACCGCTCGCCCTTGCAGGCGGCACGCGACCGCTCGATCCAGGCGCGCCGCGCATCGCGGCCACGGCCGCCGAGCTCGCGCCATTCGGCCAGCACGGCATCGGGAATCTCGAAGGCCGGATACGGCCAGTGCAGCGCGCTGCGGGTCTTCGCCACCTCGTCGGTGCCGAGCGGCGCGCCATGCACCTTCTCACTGCCCTGCCGGTTCGGCGCGCCGAACCCGATCACGGTGCGGCAGGCGATCAGCGACGGACGATCGCTCGACCGCGCCTGCCGGATCGCAGCAGTGATCGCCTGCGGATCGTGGCCGTCGATGCGGCACACGTTCCAGCCGCTGGCCTGGAATCGTGCAACCTGGTCGTCCGAGCAGGACAGCGAGGTGGCGCCGTCGATCGAGATGTGATTGTCATCGAACAGCACGATCAGGCGGTTGAGCCGCAAATGGCCGGCGAGCGAGATCGCCTCATGGCTGAGGCCCTCCATCAGGCAACCATCGCCGGCGATCACATAGGTGTAATGGTCGACGAGGTCGTCGCCGAAGCGCGCGTTCATCAATCGCTCGGCGAGCGCCATGCCGACCGCGGTCGCGATGCCCTGCCCCAGCGGACCGGTCGTGGTCTCCACGCCGGGCGTATGACCATGCTCCGGATGACCCGGGGTCTGCGATCCCCATTGCCGGAACGCCTTGAGCTGATCGAGCGTCATGCTCTCGTAGCCGGTCAGGTAGAGCAGCGCATAGAGCAGCATCGAGCCGTGCCCTGCCGACAGCACGAAGCGGTCGCGGTCGGGCCAGGCCGGATCGGCCGGATCGAATTTCAGGAAGTCGGTGAACAGCACGGTCGCGACATCGGCCATGCCCATCGGCATGCCGGGATGGCCGGACTTCGCCCGCTCCACCGCGTCGATGGCGAGGAAGCGGATCGCGTTGGCCATCTCGTCGTGGCTGACGTCGGGGCGGCGGGCAACGGACGCAAGCGCGGTCATATCGTTCGCCTCTTTCGTTCGATCAGTTGCAGGATCAGCGGGGTCAGGATGAGCTGCATCGCGAGGTCGAGCTTGGCGCCGTGAACCACGATCGAATTGGCGCGCGACATGAAGCTGTTCGGGATCATCGAGAGCAGATACGGAAAATCGATGCCGCGCGGGTTCTTCAGCCGGATCACGACCATCGATTCATCGGGGGTGGGGATCCAGCGCGCGATGAACGGGTTCGAGGTGTCGACCGTCGGCACGCGCTGGAAGTTGATGTCGGTTTCGGTGAATTGCGGGCAGATGTAGTTCACGTAGTCCGGCATGCGACGCAGGATGGTGTCGGTCACCGCCTCGGTGGAGTAGCCGCGGTGGCTGCGATCGCGATGCAGTTTCTGGATCCATTCGAGGTTGATCACCGGCACGACCCCGATCTTGAGGTCGGCGTGCTGCGCCACGTTCACCTTGTCGGTGACCACGGCGCCATGCAGGCCTTCATAGAACAGCAGGTCGGAATTCTCCGGCAGTGCTTCCCATGCGGTGAAGGTGCCTGGCTTGGCGCCGTAGAGCCGTGCCTCCTCGTCATCGTGCACATAGTGCCGCGTCGTTCCGGTGCCGGTCTCGGCATAGTCGCTGAACAGCTTCTCCAGCTCCTCGAACAGATTGGTCTCGGGGCTGAAATGGCTGAAGTGCTTGTTGCCGCGCTCGGCCCGCTCCGCCATCAGGCTGCGCATCTCGGCGCGGTCGTAGCGGTGGAACGCGTCGCCCTCGATATAGGCCGCGACCACGTTCTCACGGCGGAAGATGTTCTCGAACGTCTTCTTCACCGAGGTGGTGCCGGCGCCGGACGAGCCGGTGATCGAGATGATGGGATGCCTGCGAGACATACGATCCTCCGTCAGCGGAACAGGCCGCGCCGCGCGAACAGCGGGGCATCGCTGCTCTCGAACAACGGCTCGACGGTCAGGTGGATCGCATCGACGTCGCGCACGGCGCGCGCCGATCCCATGATGAGCGGCACCCGCTGATGCGGCGTCCGCGCCGACAATTCGAGGATCCGCGAGCGGCCACTCGACGCGGCGCCGCCGGCCCATTCCATGATCAGCGCGATCGGGTGGGCTTCGTACAGCAGACGCAACCGGCCCTCGCGGTATCCCTTGCGCGCATCGGCCGGATACAGGAACACGCCGCCGCGCATCAGGATGCGGTAGGCTTCCGCCACCAGCGAGCCGATCCAGCGCATGTTGTAGTCCTGGCCGAGTTCGCCGTTGACCCCGGCAAGGCAGTCGTCGATGTAGTTGCGCACCGGGCCGCTCCAGTGCCGCCGGTTCGAGGCATTGATGGCGAACTCCGACGCGCCCTGCGGCACCCGCAGGTCCCGCGCGGTCAGGACGAACTCGCCGGTTCGCGGGTCGAGCGTGAAGCAGTCGACATGTTGATCGAGCGCCAGCACCAGCACCGTTTGCGGACCGTAGATGAAGCAGCCGGCGGCGCATTGCGCCGTGCCGGGCTCGAAGAAGGTCGAGATGACGTCGTGGCCCTTCGGCCGGATCGAGAAAATGGTGCCGACCGAGATGTTGTTCGCGAGGTTCGCCGAGCCATCGAGCGGATCGATCGCGACGCAGAGCGGCGCGTCGCAATCGATCGTCTCCGGCAATTCGATCTCCTCCGACAGGACGCCAGCGACCGGCACGGTACGCAACGCATCGCGCATCAGGCGGTCGGCGACGATATCGATGGAGGTCTGGCGATCGCCGTCGGGGTTGATACCGCCGCCCTCGCCGCGGATGCCGGCGAGCGGCCCGGCCGCGATGATGCGCGAGAGTTCGATCGCGGCACCGGCCAGCGCTTCGATGACTTTGACGGTCGCGGCGCGCAACGGGTTTTGCCGCGCCGGCCACTCCAGATGGGCATGCAATGCAGGACTGGTCTCCACCGGCCTCTCCCTATGATCGCGCCCTCTGTCCCGAGGCTTCGAGAGGCGACCTCATGGAGTCGCCTTCGCCGTATCAACGCGCGAATTGCCCAATTAGGGAAATTTCATTATCTTTGGTCCGGGCAAAGTTTTTCTTATGGAATTCGGCATGGCCGGCAACTTCTCGCGCGACTTGACGATCCGCCAGCTGCGCGCACTGTCCACCGTGCATGAGGCGGGCTCGATCACGTCGGCGGCGAACCGCCTCAACCTGACGCAGCCGGCGGTGACGCTGCAACTCCGCAACCTGCAAGCGCTTGCGGGATTGCCGCTGATCCAGCGCACCGGCGACGGCATGGCGGTGACGGATGCCGGCGCGCATGTGCTGACGCTGGTCGAGCGGATCGAGGCGGCGCTCAAGGACTGCGAGCAATCGCTCGACATGATCGCCGGCCGCAGCGGCGGACGCGTGGCGATGGGCGCGGTCTCGACCGCGAAATACTTCGTGCCGTTCGCGATCGCGGCGTTCTCGCGCCGCTTTCCCAAGATCGAAGTGACGCTGCGGATCGGCAACCGCGAGGAGATCCGCGACGCGCTGCGCGGTTATGATCTCGACATCGCCGTCATGGGCCGGCCGCCCGCCGATGTCGAGGTCGAGATGAAGCCGCTCGGCCGGCATCCGCATTTCATCATCGCCGCACCCGATCACCGGCTGGCACGACGGCGGCACGTCGCCGCACCGGAGCTCGCCAATGAAACCTTCATCACCCGCGAGCAAGGTTCAGGCACGCGGATGCTGATGCAGCAATATTTCGAGCGGGTCGGACTGGAGCCGAAGCTCGGCATGGCGATGGACAGCAACGAGACCATCAAGCAGGCGGTCATGGCCGGTCTCGGCATCGCTTTCATCTCCCAGCACACGGTTTTTCACGAGCTGGAGGACGGCCGGCTGGTGGTGCTCAAGGTCAAGGGCCTGCCGATCGTCCGGCAGTGGCACGCAATCAGGCGCACCGACAAGATCCTGCTGCCGCCCGCGCAGGCCATGCTGGATTTCCTCGGCAAGGAGGGCTGGCGCTATCTGCCCAATTCGCGCTAGAGCCGCGGCGCCGGCACGATCGAAAAGACCAAGCCGGTGCCGTATGTTAGGCATTGAAGTTCCGCCAAACGCGTGCCACATCTTGATCGCGGTCACCTAGTGGACCGTATCCCTGCGAGGGAGGATGAACTGCAGAACCAGTCCCCGCCGATGCCTGACTTCAAGGCGTTATTCGAGGCGGTGCCCGGCCTCTATCTGGTGCTGACCCAGCCTGAGTTCCGCATTGTGGCCGTGAGCGACGCCTATCTGCGCGCCACCAGGACCGAGCGCGCCGCAATCCTCGGCCGTGGGCTGTTCGAAGTCTTTCCCGACAATCCGGCTGATCCAGCCGCCGACGGGGTGCGCAATCTGCGCTCCTCGCTGGAGCGCGTGGTCCAGTTCCGCCGCCCCGACACCATGTCTGTGCAGAAATATGACATCCGCAAGCCCGAGTCGGAGGGCGGCGGCTTCGAGGAACGCTACTGGAGCCCGCGCAACACGCCGGTGTTCGGGCCGAGCGGACAATTCACCTACATCATCCATCGGGTCGAAGACGTCACCAGCTTCATCCAGCTGAAGCAGCGCGGCGCCGAGCAGGACAAGCTGACCGACCGGCTGCGCGAGCGCACCGAGCAGATGGAAGCGGAAATCTTCATGCGCGCCCGCGAGGTCGAGGAGGCCCGCGAGCAGCTTGAAACCGAGCAGAAGCTGCGCCAGGTGCAGAAGATGGAGGCCGTCGGCCACCTCACCGGCGGCATCGCGCACGACTTCAACAACATCCTGACCGTGATCACCGGCCTGATCGACATCCTCGCCGAGGCCGTCGAGCACGATGCCGCGCTGTCGTCGGTGACGAAGATGATCAGCGATGCAGCGTTTCGCGGCGCCGAGGTGACCAAGCATTTGCTGGCGTTCTCGCGGCAGCAGCCGTTGCAACCGCGGGAAGCCAATCTCAACACGCTGGTGCAGGACACAGCCAGGCTGCTGCGCCCCTCGCTCGGCGAGCAGATCGAGATCGACACCGCGCTCGAGCCAGATGCCTGGCCGGCCTTCATCGATCCCAACCACATGGCGACCGCATTGCTCAATCTGGCGGTCAATGCCCGCGATGCGATGCCCGATGGCGGCAAGCTGATGCTGGAGACCAGCAACGTCATTCTCGACGAGGTCTATGCCGCCGCCAACCCCGACGTGCGCGCGGGCGAGTATGTGATGGTCGCGGTCAGCGACACCGGCGGCGGAATCCCCGCAGGGATCCGCGACAAGGTGTTCGAACCGTTCTTCACCACCAAGGACACCGGCAAGGGCACCGGCCTCGGGCTGAGCATGGTCTACGGCTTCATCAAGCAATCCGACGGCCACCTCAAGATCTACTCCGAAGAGGGCCACGGCACGTCGATCAAGCTCTATCTGCCGCGCAGCATGGGCGACATGGTCGACGTCGAGCCGCCGCCTCCGGTCGACACGCGCGGCGGCCATGAATCCATCCTGGTGGTCGAGGACGATCCACTGGTCCGCAATTACGTCAGCGCTCAGCTCGAGCAGCTCGGCTACCGCACCATGGTCACGGCCAACGGGCCGGAAGCATTGGCCGCGGTCGACAACGGCTTCGTCTGCGACGTGCTGTTCACCGACGTGATCATGTCCGGCGGCATGAACGGCCGGCAGGTGGCCGATGCCGTGGTCGCAAAGCTGCCCTCGGTGCGGGTGCTGTTCACCTCGGGCTATACCGAGGATGCGATCATCCACCACGGCCGTCTCGATCCCGACGTGACGCTGCTGCCGAAGCCTTACCGCAAGGCCGATCTCGCGCGGATGATCCGCCAGGTGCTGACGCAGCCTCCGGCGTCGGCGGTGGCGGCCAAGTAGCGCGGCAGCATCAGCGGTCGAAGCTGGATCGGCTCTGATCGGCCGGCACCGCGCATCCGGACAGGAAAAGCGTCGCACAGGCCTTGGCCCGGGCCTCGACCTGCGCCCGCGACAACGGCGGCCGGTGGCCGTACATCACGTCGCGTTGCGGCTGGAAGACGAGCATCCCGAGCAGCATGCCCGCGGCGGCCTGCGCGTCATCGACGGCGATCCGTCCTCGCCCCTGCTGCACGCCCAGCCACGCCGCCAGCGCGCCAAGCGTCCGCTGCATCGCCTTCTCGTAGAACATCTCGGCGATATCGGGGAATTTGTCGCTGTCGGCCAGGATGATGCGCTGAAGCGCGATGACCTCGACATCGAGGATGAGTTCGGCACAGGCCAGCAGCGCCCGCTCCAGTGCGGTTGCGATATCGCGACCGTCGCACGCGCCGAGATTCACCGCGGAGATGAAGCGGTCCATCCGGTCCGTCACCGTGCCCTCGAACAGCGCCAGCTTGGTCGGCACCAGCCGGTACAGCGTCTTGGTGGAGACGCCGGCGCGGCAGGCGACGTCGGCGATGCTGGCCGCAGCGAAGCCGCGCGCCGAGAACTCGCGCCGCGCAGCATCATAGATCAGCGCGCGGGTCTCCTCGTCGGAGCGCAGTTGCGGCCGGCCGCGGCCGCGCCGCTCCGGCACCGCCAGAGCCTGCTCAGTCTGATCTTTGTCATTCCGGTTCATCGCCGAGCCATGCTTTTGGATGATGCCTGTCATTCTATTGACACTCCCAATATGGGCTCTATTTTGGAAAACATCAAGTTTCCTAATTATCCCGGGTCGCCGAGATCAGAATTCCCACGGTTTGCCAGAGGGATAGAGAGCTCCAGGAGCGACTGCCATGAGCCAACATGAGACCGCCTTCAAGGCCGAGAGCCAGGTTCCGGCCGAGACCGCCAAGCAATTGATCGGCAGCGCGGAGGCCCCGGCGCCGACCGCTGCGAAAGGCAAGCTGCGCCGCCTGCTGCTGGCTGGCGCGGCCCTCGCCGTCCTCGCGGGCGGCGGCTGGTACGGCTGGGATTACTGGACGGTCGGCCGCTTTCAGGTCTCGACCGACGACGCCTATGTGAAGGCCGACAACACGACGATCGCGCCAAAGGTCTCCGGCTATCTCAGCGCGGTCTTGGTCGGCGACAACGAGCACGTGCGCGCCGGCCAGATCTTGGCACGGATCGACGATCGCGATTTCAAGGTGGCGCTGGACCAGACCAAGGCCGACGTCGCGGCCGCGGAAGCCGCGATCACCAGCAAGCGCGCCCAGCTCGACGTGCAGCATTCGGTGATCGAAGCCGCTCGCGCGACGCTCGCCGTCGACAGCGCGACGCAGACCTTCGCCGAGCAGGAGAACAAGCGCTACACCGACCTCGCCGGCACCGGCTTCGGCAGCGTGCAGAACGCGCAGCAGGCGCAGTCGCGTTACGCCAGCGCGCAGGCCGCCGTGGCCCGCGACACCGCGAACCTCGCCTCCGCGCTCCGCCAGGTCGAGCTGCTCAAGGCCGACATCGCCCAGGCTGTCGCGGCGCAGGGACGCGCCACCGCGCTCCAGCATCAGGCTGAGCTGAACCTCGGCTACACCACCATCAGTGCGCCGATCGACGGCGTGGTCGGCAACCGCACCCTGCGCACCGGCCAGTTCGTCCAGGCCGGCACGCAGTTGATGTCGCTGGTGCCAGCCACCGGCGCCTATGTGATCGCGAACTACAAGGAGACGCAGCTCACCAATGTCCGCAAGGGCCAGCCGGTCGAGATCGAGGTCGACATGTTCCCGGGCCAGGTCGTGCGCGGCCATGTCGACAGCCTGGCGCCCGCCAGCGGCCAGGAGTTCGCGCTGCTGCCGCCGGATAACGCCACCGGCAACTTCACCAAGGTGGTGCAGCGCATCCCCGTCAAGATCGCGCTCGACGCGACGCCTGTCGAGTTGCGGCCCGGCATGTCCGTGATCCCGACCATCGCAACTGCGTCACAACCTGCCGAGGCGCCGCGCTCCGGCACCTCTCCCAAGCTCGCTGTCGCCTCCTTCAAATAGGTGATGCCATGTCCGACCTCGCGCTCTCCTCCCCGGCTGCCGCGCCCCGCGCGGCAGCGACCGCGGTCGATCCCAACCGCGCCAGCATGGCGGTGTGGATTTCCATCGTCGCGGCGATGATCGGCGCCTTCATGGCGATCCTCAACATCCAGATCACCAACGCCTCGCTGCTCAACATCGAAGGCGGCATCGGCACCGGGGTCGACAACGGCTCCTGGATCTCGACGTCCTATCTGATCGGCGAGATCGTGGTGATCCCGCTGACCGACTATCTCAGCCGCGTCTTCTCCTTCCGCAAGATCATCCTCAGCTTCGCGACGCTGTTCGCGGCCTTCTCGGTCGCCTGTGCCTTCACCCACGACCTGCCCTCGATGATCGCGATGCGCGGCTTGCAGGGTTTCTTCGGCGGCGTGCTGATCCCGATGGCTTTCACGCTTGTTTTCACCAAGCTGCCGAAAGTGCAGCAGCCGATCGGGCTAGCCATGTTCGCGCTCGCCGTGACCTTTGCCCCGGCGATCGGCCCGACCATCGGCGGCTACCTGACCGAGAATTACGGCTGGCAGACCATCTTCTTCGTCAACGTGGTCCCGACCGTGGTGATGGTCACGACCCTCTATCTCACGCTGGAGCGGCAACCGATGCAGTTGCAGTTGCTCCGCGAGGGCGACTGGCTCGGCATCGCCACGATGGCGATCGGTCTGGCGTCGCTGCAAGCCGTACTCGAGGAAGGCAACAAGGACGACTGGTTC
>NZ_DDOP01000079.1:0-12364 GCF_002341725.1 Bradyrhizobium sp. UBA2491 | reverse complement strand
GGCAACAAGGACGACTGGTTCGGCTCGCCGTTCATCGTCAAGCTCGCTGTGATCGCAGCCGCCAGCCTCACTTTGTTCATCTGGATCGAGCTCGTGGTCGAGAAGCCGCTGATCCGGCTGCGCCTCTTGACCCAGCGCAGCTTCGGCTTCGGCACCATCTCGGCGGTGTTCGTCGGCTTCGCGCTGTTCGGCTCGGTCTATCTGCTGCCGGCCTATCTCGGCCAGGTGCAGCGCTACAACGCCGAGCAGATCGGCCAGGTGCTGGCCTGGACCGGCCTGCCGCAGCTCATCCTGATCCCGCTGGTGCCGAAGCTGATGCAGCGCTTCGATGCCCGCTTCATCGCCTTCACCGGCATGCTGCTGTTCGCGGTCTCGTCCTTCATGAACATCCAGATGTCGCTCGATTACTCCGGCGACCAGTTCTTCGTGCCGAACATCGTCCGCGCGATCGGCCAGGCGATCATGCTGGCGCCGCTGTCGGCCGTCAGCCTCGGCAGCGTCGCGCCGCAGGATGCACCGGCGGCCTCCGGCATCTCCAACATGATGCGCAACCTCGGTGGCGCGATCGGCACGGCGCTGCTGTCGACCATCGTCACCAAGCGCGAGCAGTTCCACTCCAACATCATCGGCCAGTCCGTGCACCTCGGCCGCGAGGAAGTGCGCACCCGGATCGCCGAAGTCACCAACTACTTCCTGAGCCACGGCGTCGCCGACCCCGCCACCGCACACAACCAGGCGATCGTGGCGATCGGCAACATCGTCAAGCGCCAGGCACTGGTGCTGGGCTTCAGCGACGCCTTCGCCGTGATCGGTATCGTGCTGGTGCTCGCCGCGATCGCGATCCTCTTGACCGGCAAGCCGAAGAACACCGCCGGCGGCGGCGCGGCGCACTGACCTCTCGCTTTTCCCCCGGGCGGCGGCTTCAGGCCGCCGTTCGATTCCTAGCTGGCCTCGCGCAGCTTGAAGCGCTGGATCTTGCCGGTCTGGGTCTTCGGCAGCGCCTCGACGAAGGCGATCGCGCGCGGATATTTGTATGGTGCGATGGTCGCCTTGACGTGATCCTGCAACAGCTTGATCTCGACATCGTCGCTGCGCGCGCCCTGTTTCAGCACGATGAACGCCGAGACGATCTGGCCGCGCTCCTCGTCGGGTGCGCCGATCACGGCGCATTCGGCAACATCGGGATGGCCGAGCAGCGCCGTCTCGACCTCGGGACCGGCGATGTTGTAGCCCGCCGAGATGATCATGTCGTCGGCGCGCGCCACGAACGACAGCCGGCCGTGCTCGTCGCTGACGAAGGCATCGCCGGTGATGTTCCAGCCGTCGCGGACATATTTGGTTTGCCGGGAATCCGCGAGATAACGGCAGCCGGTCGGGCCACGCACCGCGAGCTTGCCGACCTGCCCCGCCGGCAGCTCGTTCATCTCCTCGTCGACGATCTTCGCCTCGTAGCCGGCGACCGGCGTGCCGGTGGTGCCACCGACCGCGCTGCCGGTGCGGTTGGTGATGAAGATATGCAGCAGCTCGGTGCTGCCGATGCCGTCGAGGATCGGCTTGCCGGTCTTCCTGGTCCAGCTTTCGAACACCGGCGCCGGCAAGGTCTCGCCGGCCGAGACCGCGAGCCGCAGCGACGACAGGTCGGCGCCCTTGTCCATCGCCGCCATCATCGCGCGATAGGCGGTCGGAGCGGTGAAGCAGATCGTGGCCTTGTAGGTCTCGATGATCCGGATCATCTCGCTCGGCGCCGCGTTCTCCAGCAAGGTCGCGGTGGCGCCGAAGCGCAGCGGGAAGATCGCAAGCCCGCCGAGGCCGAAGGTGAAGGCAAGCGGCGGCGAGCCGACGAACACGTCGTCGGGCGTCACGCCGAGCACCTCCCTGGCATAACCGTCGGCCACGATCAGCAGATCGCGGTGGAAATGCATCGTCGCCTTCGGTTCACCCGTGGTGCCCGAGGTGAAGCCGAGCAGCGCAACGTCGTCGCGACCGGTCTTCACCGCATCGAATCTGACCGGCTTGTTGAGCGCGATCCGGTCGAGCTCGGCGTCGTGGTTTTGCGTGCCGTCGAAATTGACCACCTGCTTGAGGAATTTGCTGGTCTTGGCGCAGGCCACCAGCTCGTCGGCGATGCGGCTGTCGGTCAGCGCCAGCGAGATCTCGGCCTTGTCGACGATCTTGGTCAACTCGCCGGCGCGCAGCATCGGCATGGTGTTGACGACGACGGCGCCGGCTTTCGTGGCCGCGAGCCAAGCCGCGACCAGCGCCGGGTTGTTGCCCGAGCGGATCAGGACGCGATGGCCGGGCTTGACGCCGTAATTCTCCACCAGCGCATGCGCCAGACGGTTCGACCAGTCGGTCAATTCCTTGTAGGTCCGCTGGCGGCCGTTGCCGATCAGCGCAATGCGATCGCCCATGCCCTGCGCGACGATGCGGTCGGTCAGTTCGACCGCGGCGTTGAGATAGTCGGGATATCTGAACTCGGGACGGTCGAGCAGCAACTGCGGCCATTGCCCTGGCGGCGGCAGGTTGCGCCGCGCGAAATCGTCGACATGCCCGGATGGGCCGAGCCCGGGAAATTCATCTGACATTCGATCGCCCCTCGCTTTCCATCCAGAAAGGCCAAAGACCAATATCGAGAAGACCAGTATCGAGGACGCCCGGCAGCGTTCCAATCGCCAATCATTTTATACTTAAAATAATTTGGCGCAAGGGTGGAGAATGACCGTGCCCCCTGTACTCTCAGACCTGCGTGAGCTGCTTCAGCCGCGCGACGATCGCCGACGCCGGGTCGGCGAGCGGCGCGATCGCCGTGAAATGATTGGCATCGGGCACGGTGCCGAACCGTGTCGCAACGCCCGCTCCGCCCCAGACATCGACGATGGTCCGGCTCTGCCGGTGATATTCGGCGCTCTCGGCGCCGCCGACGACGGCATCGAGCGTGGCGCCTGCCGGCGCGGTCCAGAACAACGGGCTCGCCGCCCTCGCTGCGGCGCGGTCGAGGCCGAGCGCCTTGTTGATGCTGGTGCCGACCAGCGGCTCCAGCTCGAACAGGCCTGATATCGCGTAAGCAGCCCTGACTAGCTTGCCCGGCAGCGACGCATCATAGGCCGGCCAATCGGTCGCCAGCATGCATGCGGCAAGATGTCCGCCGGCGGAGTGGCCCGACACCACGAGCGGCCGGCCGAGCCTAGCCAGCTCGCGGCACGCCGCACGCATCTCGCCGATGATGTCGTCGATCGAGACGTTGGGACAGAGATCGTAGCTCGGCACCGCGACGCTGATGCCGTGGCCGTTGAGGCCCCGCGCGCAGTGGCTCGACGACGAGCCGTCGAGCGCCTGCCAGTAGCCGCCGTGGATGAAGACCACGATCGGACCGTCGCGATCACCTTGGAAGAGGTCGATGACGTTGCGCTCGCCCGGACCATAGCTCAGCCGCCGCGGCGGATGCTGTTCGCGATAGGCGGCTGCGTCCCTCGCCCAGCCGGCCATCAACGCCGGATTCTCCGGCACCCGCGCCCGGTTGTTGTACTCGACCTCGTAATCGATCTCGCTCACGGCTTAAGCGGTCCTCGCCTTGGCGGAGCGCTGCGCTGAACCCTTGGCCTTGGCAAGCAGCCGCATCAGTTCGCGGATATCCTTCGGCGAGAGGTCGCCGAAGATATCGGCGATCCATTTCTCATGCTCGGCCGCCATCTTGCGGAATTCGGCCCGGCCGAGTTTCGTGAGCCGGATGAATTGCACGCGACGGTCGGTCTCCGAGGTGCGGCGATCGAGATGGCCCGACTCCACCAGGCGCTCGACCAACCCGGTGACGTTGCCGTTCGATACCATCATCCGCTTCGACAAATCCGACAGCGTCATGCCGTCGGACACCTTGTCGAGCTGGGCCATCAGGTCGAACCGCGGCAGCGTGACGTCGAATTTTTCGCGCAGCCGGCTGCGCACCTCGCCCTCGATCAGCGTGGTGCAGGTCAACAGGCGCAACCACAGCCTGAGCTCGGTGCCGTGATCGTCGGGCAGTTCGACGGCTTTGGTTTCGGAATCGAGGATCATGCGGCGATCATGCCTCCGCGGCGGGTTCCGGTCGGACCGATTGGTTTGAGCTTCAAGCAATTCGCAGCGCCCCGCAAGGACAATTGCGAATCCTGCGCGATGCATCGCGGCAATCCTGCAATTTCTTTAGACTTCAAGCAATTGGCGTGGCGCTTGCATGTCGCGCCGCCATCGACCTGACGCCGTGCCACATCGCTTGCAGCGGTTGCGCGCGTCAGACTAAGCTGCGGCCAAGCTGGAAAGGCATCACGACTATGCTTTGGGGGAGTGACATGAGGCATCTGACGAAACTCGTGGGATTGGCGGCGCTGCTGGGGATCGCGGCGACCCCGGCAGCCGCACAGCAGAAGATCAAGATCGGCGTGCTGGTGACGACCTCCGGACCTGCCGCGGCGCTCGGCCAGCAGGTCCGCGACGGCTTTGCGCTCGCGGTCAAGGACCTCGGCGGCAAGATGGCCGGCCGCGACGTCGAGATCGTCAATGCCGACGACGAGCTCAAGCCCGACGCGGCCGTGGTCAAGGTGCGCGGCCTGCTCGAGCGCGACAAGGTCGATTTCGTGGTCGGCCCGATCTTCTCCAACATCCTGCTGGCGATCCATCGCCCGGTCACCGACAGCAAGACCTTCCTGATCAGCCCGAATGCCGGCCCCTCCAGCTTCGCCGGCAAGGAATGCAACCCGTTCTTCTATGTGACGTCGTACCAGAACGACCAGGTGCACGAGATCCTCGGCAAGGTGGCGCAGGACCGCGGCTACAAGCGCGTCTATCTGCTGGTGCCGAACTATCAGGCCGGACGCGATTCCGTCGCGGGCTTCAAGCTCGACTACAAGGGCGAGATCGTCGAGGAGTCCTACACGCCGCTGAACACGCTGGATTTCCAGCCTGAACTGTCCAAGATCGCCGCGCTGAAGCCGGACGCGCTGTTCACCTTCATGCCGGGCGGCATGGGCGTGAACCTGGTGAAGCAGTACAAGCAGGCCGGCGCCACCGTGCCGGTGCTCTCCGTCTTCACCGTCGACGAGTCCACCCTGCCGGCGCAGCAGGACGCCGCGGTCGGCATGTTCGGCGGAGCGAACTGGGCGCCTGACCTCGACAATCCCCAAAGCAAGAAGTTCGTCGCCGCCTATGAGGCCGCCTACAACGGCGTGCCCGGCACCTATGCCATGCAGGCCTATGACGCGGCGCTGTTGATCGACAGCGCGGTCAAGGCGGTGAAGGGTGATCTCTCCAACAAGGACGCGGTCGCGGCGGCGCTGAGGAAGGCCGACTTCACCTCGCTGCGCGGTAACTTCAAGTTCAACAACAATGGCTATCCGATCCAGGATTTCTATCTCACCAAGGTCGCGAAGCGGCCGGACGGCAAATTCCAGACCGAGATCGTCGAAAAGGTGTTCTCGAACTATGGCGACCGCTACGCCAAGGACTGCGCCGCCAAGTAGGACACACAGCGTTTTCAAGCGAAGTGGATACCGGTTCGCGTGAAGAAAACGCGTCAAACAAAAGAGAGGGAAACATGACGAAAGACGAGATCGCCGGCATCACCCGCGCCAATGAAGGCATGCAGGGCATTTCCTGGAGCATCCTCGGCCAGACCTACGTGCCGAAGACACGCACCGAGCATTCATTCTCCTGGCACGCCACCTTCCCGCCGGGCACCTTCGTGCCGCCGCACATCCATCCCGACCAGGACGAATATCTCTACATCCTGGAGGGCAAGCTCGACTTCATGCTCGACGGCGCCGATGAATCCGCGACACCCGGCGACCTGGTGCGCCTGCCGATGGGCAAGCCGCACGGCATCTTCAACAAGTCGCAGCAAACCGCCAAGACGCTGTTCTGGGTCTCACCCACCCGCAGGCTCTATGACCTGTTCTGGGCGATCCACAACATGAAGGAGCAGAACCCGGACGACGTGGTGCGGCTCGCCGCGGAGCACAACATCCACTTCCTGCCGCCGCCTCCCGGCTAGGAAACTCTCTCCGTCATCCCCGCGCAACGGCTACTCCGTCATCCTGAGGAGCCGCGAAGCGGCGTCTCGAAGGATGCACGGCCCCGCTCGTGGCCGTCGACCCTTGGAGACGCGCTTCGCGCTCCTCAGGGTGACGGATCGGATATTTGCTTTCTACTGCCGTGCCACCACGCGCGCAGCGAAACCGGCCTTCGCCGCGTAGCCGCGTACGATCGCCTCGCGGGCCTCGTAATTGAGGATGGTATCGACGTCGGTAAAGCCCTGCGGGGCGAGTTGCTCGACGGCGTCGATCACCCCCTCCGGTCCGCCGCGGCGGTTGGAGGCGACGATATCGGCGGTCATCGGTAAACGCTGCCGCTCATAGGCCGCCAGCGCCTGGCGCGGATGCTCCGATCGCGCCAGCATGTCGGCGAGGCAGCGCGCATCGAGGATCGCCTGCGACGCGCCATTCGAGCCAACCGGATACATCGGATGCGCGGCGTCGCCGAGCAGCGTGACGCGTCCGCTCGACCAATAGGGCAAAGGATTGCGATCGCAACACGGATACTCCCAGAACTCCGGCGTCGCGTTGATCAGGCCGGCGAAATCGACCTGCGGGATCGTGAACCCGGTGACATAGGGCATCATCTCCTCGCGCCGGCCGAGATTGGACCAGCCCTCGCGCCGCGGCGGCGGCGAGGAGCCGTCGCCGATCCGTACCAGCACCGCCCAGTTCGTGAGCCGGCTCGCGGGGCTCGAGCCCGGCGCGATCGGATAGATCACGGCTTTGGCGTTCAGCCCGCCGGCGATGATCATCGAACGTCCGGTCAGGAAGGCCGGCCAGTCGGTGGCGCCACGCCACAGCATCAGCCCGTTCCAGCACGGCCCGCCTTCGTCCGGGAACAGCGTCTGCCGTACTTTGGAATGAATGCCGTCGGCACCGATCAGGATGTCGCCACGCGCGGTGTGCACATGGGCCCCGCTGCGATCGAAGAAGTAGGCCGAGACACCGCCCTCGTCCTGGGTGAAGGAGCCGAGCCGGCAACCAGTGCGGATCGCATCCGCGCCGAGACGGTCGATCACCGCCTGGTGGATCACGCCTTGCAGGCGACCGCGATGAACGGAGAACTGCGGCACGTCGTGGCCGGCATCGAGCCCGCGCTTCTCGTGCCAGACCTGCTGGCCATGCCGCGTCAGATAGAACAGCTCATGGGTGCGGATCGCGACCTCGTCGAGCCTGTCGAGCAGGCCGAGCCCCGCCAACTCACGAATCGCATGCGGCAATGTGTTGATGCCGACACCGAGTTCGCGGATCGTCTCCGACTGCTCGTACAACTCGCAAGCGATGCCGCGCGAGCGCAGCATCAGCGCGGTGGTGAGGCCCCCGATCCCGCCTCCGACGATAATCGCCTTCATCGTCCCTTACTCCACTCACAACAGGACGTTTTTACGCTTTGACCTAGGGTCGCATGGCCGGTTACTCGGCCGCAAGCGGGTTTGTCGTCCCGTGCTGGGATCGACCTGCGAGGGTTGGGCTTAGGATTAACGTTCTCACAGCGCGTTCCCTTCTATCCCCGTCACCCTGAGGAGCCGCGAAGCGGCGTCTCGAAGGGTCGACGGCCACCAGCCGGGCCGTGCATCCTTCGAGACGCGCGTACCGCGCTCCTCAGGATGACGGGTTTAGCGGCGCATCATAGTTAATCCGGCAGCACCGCGATGGCCTGGATTTCCACCTTGGCGCGATCCTCGATCAGGCCGGCAACCTGGATCGCGGTCATCGCCGGAAAGTGCCGGCCGATGATGTCGCGATAGACGGTGCCGATCTCCTTCAGCCGCGCCGAATATTCCTTGCGGTCGACGAGGTACCAGGTCATCGACACGATGTGCTCGGGCCTCGCGCCGCCAGCGGCGGCGACGGCTGCGATGTTGCGCAGGGTCTGGCCGATCTGCGCGACGAGATCGTCGGTCTCGAACACGCATTGCCCGTTCCAGCCGATCTGGCCCGCGATGAAGAGCTGTTTGCCGCGTGCGGCCATGCCATTGGCGTAGCCGATCGGCTTGGCCCATCCTTCCGGTTGCAGGTTCTCGATCATCTCAATTGCCCTCGAAGGCGGGTTTCTGCTTGGCGGCAAAGGCCTCGAAGGCGCGGCGGAAATCGCCGGTCACCATGCAGATCGCCTGTGCCTGCGCTTCGGACTCGATCATCTCGTCGACGCCCATCGCCCATTCCTGGTTGAACATCGTCTTGGTCACGCCATGCGCGAACCATGGGCCATCCGCGAGCGAGCGCGCCATGTCCTGCGCGGCGGCGGCCAGCTCGGCCGCCGGCACCAGGCGATTATGAAAGCCCCACGCAAACCCTTCGTCGGCGCTCATCGCGCGACCGGTGTAGAGCAGATCGGCGGCGTGGCCCTGCCCGATCACGCGCGGCAACAATCCGCAAGCGCCCATGTCGGCGCCGGCAAGGCCGACGCGGGTGAACAGGAAGGCGGTCTTGGCCTGTGGCGTCGCCAGCCTGAGATCGGAGGCCAGCGCCAGCATCGCGCCGGCGCCCGCACAGATGCCGTCGATCGCGGCGACGATGATCTGCGGGCATTTGCGCATCGCGCGCACCACCTCGCCGGTCATCCGGGTGAAGGCCAGCAGGTCCGGCATCGCCATCCGCGTCAACGGCTCGATGATCTCGAACACGTCGCCGCCGGAGCAGAAATTGCCGTCGGCACCGGTCAGCACGATGGCGCGGACGTCGGAAGCGTATTTGAGGTTGGTGAAGAGGTCGCGCAGCTCCTCGTAGGATTCGAAGGTCAGCGGGTTCTTCTTGTCTGGCCGGTTCAGTGTGATGGTCGCGACACGGCCGCTGGCGTCGGTCGACCAGCGGAAGTGTTTTGCCGGATAATCCTTGAACGGACGGAGCTTGGCTTTCATCTCGGACATGGCGTGTTCCTTCACCCGGTAAAGACTTCGCCGCCGGCAACCGCGACGGCTTGTCCATTGATTGACGATGCACCTTCGGAGGCCAGCCAGAGGATGCTGTCGGCGACCTCCTCCGGCGTCACCAGCCGCTGCATCGGATTGACCTTTGCCAGCGCGGCGCGGGCTTCCTGTTCGCTGCGGCCGGTCTTGGCGACGATGTTGGCGGCGGCATCGGCCACCAGCGGCGTGTCGGTGTAGCCGGGACAAACCGCGTTCACGGTGACGCCGCGCCGCGCATATTCCAGCGCCAGCGAGCGCGTCAGGCCGACGACGCCGTGCTTGGCGGCAACATAAGCGGAGACATAGGCATAGCCGGTGAGCCCCGCGGTCGAGGCAACATTGATCACGCGCCCGCGACCGCGCTGCGCCATCCCGGGCAGCACCGCGTGCGTCACCAGGAACACGCTGGAGAGGTTGCTCGCCAGCATGTCCGCCCACAACGCCGCATTCGTCTTGTCGAACGGCGCGCTGCCGGCCTTGCCGGCATTGTTGACGAGGATATCGATCGGGCCGGCCGCGGCCTCGATCTCGGCGACACCCTTGGTCACCGCGGCTTCGTCGGTCACGTCGATCGACACGACGGCACCCGCCGGCTTGCCGAGCGACGATGCCGTCGTCTTCAGCGCATCGATCCGGCGCCCGGTGATGCTGACGCGTACGCCGGCGTTTGCCAGCGCGATCGCCGTGGCGGCGCCGATGCCGGAGCCGGCACCGGTCACCAGCGCGTGTGCGTTGGGCCAGAAGCGTGTCATGCCTTCACCCCCGCGGCTGCGCGTTCCAGATTGGCCTCGTATTGCGATTTGCCCGACACATATTGCTTCGGCCAGGCGATCTGCTTGACGCCGATCTTCGCGGCCTCGTGCAGCGTCCAGGCCGGGTCGGCGAGATGCGGCCGCGCGATGGCGCAGAGGTCGGCGCGACCGGCGGCGATGATCGAGTTGGCGTGGTCCGCCTCCGAGATCGCGCCGACCGCGATGGTGGCGATGCCGAGCTCGTTGCGGATCTTGTCGGCGAACGGCGTCTGGTAGAGCCGGCCATAGACTGGATGGTCGTCAGCCCAGACCTGGCCGGACGAGCAATCGATCAGGTCGGCACCCGCGTCCTTGAACAGCTTCGCAAAAGCCAGCGCATCTTCCGGTGTGTTGCCGCCCTCGGCCCAGTCGTGACAGGACAGCCGGACCGACATCGGCCTGCCCTCCGGCCACACCGCGCGGATGGCACGGAACAGCTCCAGCGGATAACGCGCGCGGTTCTCGATCGAACCGCCATACTCATCGGTGCGGCGGTTAGTGAGCGGCGAGAGGAAGCTCGACAGCAGATAGCCGTGGGCGCAATGCAGCTCCAGAATATCGAACCCGACACTGGCGGCGCGCCGTGCCGCTGCGACGAACTGGTCGCGCACCTCGTCCATCTCGGCGCGGCTCATCGGCTCCGGCACCTGGCCGTCGGCCAGATAAGGCACCGGCGACGCCGACACCAGCGGCCAGTTGTGGTCCGGCAGCGGCGCGTCCATGCCCTCCCAGGCGACGCGGGTCGAGCCCTTGCGGCCGGCATGGCCGAGCTGGATGCCGATCCTGGCTTGCGAGTTGCGATGCACGAAGTCGACGATCCGCTTGTAGGCCACCGCCTGCTCGTCATTCCACAGCCCGCAGCAGCCGGGCGTGATCCGCGCTTCCGGCGAGACGCAGGTCATCTCGGTGAACAAGAGACCAGCGCCGCCGAGCGCGCGCGAACCGAAATGCACCAGATGGAAATCGTTCGGCACGCCCTCCTCCGCCGAATACATCGCCATCGGCGAGACGATGATCCGGTTGGCGAGCGACAGGCCGCGAATCCGGAACGGCGTCAGCATCGGCGGGGTGACGCGGTCATTGCCGGCGGGCACGCCGCTGCGCTCCGCGAACCAGCGCTCATAGCCTTCGAGCCATGCCCTGTCGCGTAGCCGCAAATTCTCGTGGCTGATCCGCTGCGAGCGGGTCAGGAGCGAATACATGAACTGCTCCGGCTCCAGCGTATCGGCATAACGCGAGCCGACCACCTCGAACCATTCCATCGCGTTGCGCGCCGCGTTCTGGATCCGCGCCACATCGACCCGACGCAGCTCCTCATACGCCTTCAGCACCGCGGGAATGCTGTCCCGCGTCGCACCGTGCTGCTTGAACTGGTTGGTCAGCTCGATCGCATCCTCCAGCGCGAGCTTGGTGCCCGAGCCGATCGCGAAATGCGCGGTGTGCGCGGCATCGCCCATCAGCACGACATGGCTGTTGCCGTTGAACGTCGTCCATTTGCCGCAGATCAGCCGCGGGAACGACAGCCAGGCCGAACCGCGCAGGTGTCGCGCGTTGGAGACCAGATGATGCCCTTCGAGGATTTCGGCGAACACGTTCTCGCAGAACGCGATGGATTCGCCCTGCTCCATCCTGTCGAGGCCGTGGGCGAGATACGCCTCCTCGGTGGTCTCGACGATGAAGGTCGCTGCGCCCTCCTCGAATTTGTAGATGTGCGCCTGGAACCAGCCGTGCTCGGTCTTGCGAAAGTCGAAGGTGAAGGCATCGAACGGCCTGTTGGTGCCGAGCCAGATATAGCGGTTCGGCCGCATCAGCATGTCGGGCTGGAACGCGTCGCTGTATTTGGCGCGGGTCTTCGAGTTCACACCGTCGCACGCCACGATGAGATCGGCGTCGGGGAATTCGAGATCGGAATTGACCTCGCGCTCGAAGATCAGCTCGACGCCGAGCTCCTCGGCCCGTGCTTGCAGGATGTTGAGCAGCCGCTTGCGGCCGATGCCGACGAAGCCGTGGCCGGTGGTGCGCATCCGCCGGCCCTTGATCAGGACCTCGATGTCGTCCCAATGGTTGAACGCCTGTTCGATGGTATCGGCGGTGGCCGGATCCCATTTGCGCATGTTGTCCATGGTCGCATCGGAAAACACCACGCCGAAGCCGAACGTGTCGTAGGGCCGGTTGCGCTCGACCACGGAAACGACGTGCGCGGGATCGAGCAGCTTCATCAGGATGCCGAAATAAAGCCCGGCCGGCCCGCCTCCAATGCAAACGATGCGCATGGCGTTCTCCCGTTGGGTCCGGCCGCCGGGGCAGGTTTCTCCCGCCAGCCGATACCGGCATATTATTTTATACTTAAAATAATTGTCAAGGCCGGTTGCCGCCCTGCTCCACGCTCGTCATCGCCCGGCTTGACCGGGCGATCCAGTATTCCAGAGGCGGCTGTGATTGTACCGATAGGCCGCGGCGTACTGGATCGCCCGCTTTCGCGGGCGATGACAGTGTGGAATGCGGCTTGTCTCTGTCATTCCGGGGCGACGCGAAGCGTTGAGCCCGGAATCCATCGGCCGCACCAACGGCGGCGCAATGGATTCCGGGTTCTCGCTTCGCG
>NZ_DDOP01000055.1:0-27748 GCF_002341725.1 Bradyrhizobium sp. UBA2491 | reverse complement strand
TGCCGTGATCGGCGCGTATTGCGAATTGCCTTCGCCGCGCAACGGCTCTAGAAGCCTCGCACGATGACAGAGCGCACCGCCATCTATGCCGGCTCCTTCGATCCGCTGACCAACGGCCATCTCGACGTGGTCCGGCAGGCCGTCGGCCTGTGCGACCGCCTGATCGTCGCCATCGGCGTCCACCCCGGCAAGAAGCCGCTGTTTTCCACCGAGGAACGGCTGGCCATGGTCCATGAGGTGTTCGGTCCGATCGCCCAGAAGGCGGGCTGCGCCTTCGAGAGCGCGACCTATGACAACCTCACGGTCGCGGCCGCACGCGCGGCCAAGGCCACCATCATGATTCGCGGCCTGCGCGACGGCACCGATCTCGATTACGAGATGCAATTGGCCGGCATGAACGAGGCGATGGCGCCCGAGGTGCATACCGTGTTCGTTCCGGCGTCGGTCGGCGTCCGCCCGATCACCGCCACACTGGTGCGCCAAATCGCCCAGATGGGCGGCGACTTCTCTGCATTCGTGCCGTCATCAGTCGCCGCTAGCCTGAAGGCCAAGTTCGCCGGTTGATCCCGGCGGCCCGCCATATCCAGAACGTCCAGAGATCCGGAGTTTCCATGATCCGCATTCTTGCATTCGTTGCCGCGCTGCTCTGCGTCGTGCCCGCGGTCGCGCAGCCGCTGCCCGCCAATCTCGACAAGGCCAATGCGATCGTGATCGACACCACCAAGGGCCGCATCGTCATCAAGCTGCGCACCGACATCGCGCCGAAGCACGCCGAGCGCATCAAGCAGCTCGCGCGCGAGGGCTTCTACAACAACGTGCCGTTCCATCGCGTGATGGATGGCTTCATGGCGCAGACCGGCGACGGCCAGAATTTCAACGGCACCGGCGGCTCGAAATATCCGAACCTGAAGCAGGAATTCTCCCAGGTGCCGTTCAAGCGCGGTATCGTCGGCATGGCCCGGCGCGGCGACAGCGTGGACAGCGCCAATTCGCAGTTCTTCATCATGTTCGCCGACGGGCCGAGCCTCAACGGCCAGTACACCGTGATCGGCGAGGTGGTGTCGGGCATGGATGTGGTCGACAAGCTGAAGAAGGCGCCCGCGGGCTCGCCGAGCGGCAGCGTCACCGATCCGGACAAGATGGTGAAGGTCCAGGTCGCATCCGACATCAAGTGATCCATGATGGCGGCGCGCAGCAGACCACTCGCCTGGTTCGCCGCGCCGCTGCCGGTGTGGCTCGCGCTGGGCGGATCGGCGGTGGCCCAGCCGGAGCAACTCGATACGATCAGGGACGTCGTCCTTGCCATCCACCGCTGCTGGCGGCCGCCGCCGGCGGACAAGGCCGGTCCGATCGACATCACCGTGATCGTCAGCTTCAACCGCGAGGGCGCGATCCTCGGTCATCCCAGGATCAGCTATGAATCGCAGGAGGCGACCGACAGTGACCGGATCGCATACCGGGTCGCGGTGATGGAGGCGTTGCAACGCTGCACGCCGTTGCCATTTACCGAGGGCCTCGGCGGCGCGGTGGCTGGCCGTCCCTTCGCGATCCCGTTCAGGAACAAGAAATATCCACCCCGAAGCCAGGAGAAGCGAGCATGGCTGCTACCGAAAATACTCTGATCCTCGAAACCACCCAGGGCCCGGTCACGATCGAGATGCGGCCGGACCTCGCGCCGGGCCACGTCGCGCGGATCAAGGAGCTGGTGCGCGAGGGCTTCTACGACGGCATCGTGTTCCACCGCGTGATCGACGGCTTCATGGCGCAGACCGGCTGTCCGCAGGGCACCGGCATGGGCGGCTCCGGCAAGAAGCTGAAGGCCGAATTCAACAAGGAGCCGCATGTCCGCGGCACCGCCTCGATGGCCCGCGCCGCCAATCCGGATTCCGGTGACAGCCAGTTCTTCATCTGCTTCGACGATGCTTCCTTCCTCAACGGCCAGTACACGGTCTGGGGCAAGGTCACCGAGGGCATGGAGAATGTCGACAAGATCAAGCGCGGCGAGCCGGTGAAGGACCCGGACAAGATCGTCAAGGCGCGCATGGCCGCCGACGCCTCCTGATCAACCGAGCGTCATTCCGGGGCGATGCGCCCCGGAGTGACCGCGTTCGAGTAGCCAACGCGCCGATGCGCACCGACCTGTTCGACTTCGAGCTTCCGCCCGACAGCATCGCGCTCCGCCCCGCGAGCCCGCGCGATTCCGCGCGGCTATTGGTGGTGCATCCGGACGGCGTGCTGCGCGATGCCACGATCGCCGACCTGCCGCATTGGCTGGAGCCGGGCGATCAGATCGTCGTCAACGACACCAAGGTGATCGCAGCCCAGCTCAAGGGCCGCCGGATCGGACGCGAGACCGAGCCGAAGATCGAGGCGACCTTGATCAAGCGGCTCGACGGCTCGCGCTGGCAGGCGCTGGTCAAGCCGGCCAAGAAGCTCGGCCCCGGCGACACCATCCGGTTCGGCAATGAGGGCAAGGTCTGCCTGCTCGGCCATCTCGATGCGACCGTCGAGGCGAAGGGACAGGAAGGCGAGGTGACATTGTCATTCTCGTTCCACGGCCCGGCGCTCGACCAGGCGATCGCCGATGTCGGCGCGACGCCGCTGCCGCCCTACATCGCTTCCAAACGCACGCCTGACGACCAGGACGTCAGCGACTACCAGACCATGTTCGCCGCCAATGAGGGCGCGGTGGCGGCACCGACCGCAGGGCTGCATTTCACGCCGGCGCTGGAAGCCGCGCTGCGCGCTCGCGGCGTCGCGCTGCATCGGCTGACGCTGCATGTCGGGGCGGGGACGTTCCTGCCGGTCAAGACCGAGGAGACCTCGGAGCACAGGATGCATGCCGAATGGGGCTGCATCAGCGCCGAGACCGCGTCCGCCTTGAATGCCGCGCGCGCCAATGGCGGCCGGATCGTCGCGATCGGCACCACGTCGATGCGGCTGCTGGAGAGCGCCACCACACCGGACGGCGAGGTCCAGCCGTTCGCCGCCGAAACCTCGATCTTCATCACGCCGGGCTATCGCTTCCGCGCGGTCGATATCCTGCTGACCAATTTCCACCTGCCGCGCTCGACGCTGTTCATGCTGGTCTCGGCTTTCTCGGGCCTGGAGACCATGCAGGGCGCCTACGCCCATGCGATCAAGAGCGGCTACCGGTTCTATTCGTACGGTGATGCGTGCCTGCTGTTTCGGGCAAAGAGTTAGGTCCGCAAGCACAGCCATTTCACCGTCACCCCTGAGGAGGCCGCGTAGCGGCCGTCTCGAAGGGCGACGGCCCCGACCGGGGCCGATGCATCCTTCGAGACGCGCTTCGCGCTCCTCAGGATGGGGTTTGGCATCGCCCCGTCGTCCCTCACGCGAGCGCGCGTTCGGGCAACAGCTCGGCGATCTGCACCGCGTTCAGCGCGGCGCCCTTGAGCAGCTGATCGGCCGCGACGAACATCGAGATCGAGTGGCCCGAAGGATCGCTCAGATCCTTGCGGATGCGGCCGACCAGCACGTCGTCCTGGCCGGAGGCGTCGATCGGCATCGGGAAGTAGTTCTTGGCGCGATCGTCGACGATCTTGACGCCCGGCGCCTGCGCCATGATCGCGCGGACCTGGTCCTCGGTGATCGGCTTCTCGCATTCGAAGGTGATCGCCTCGCAATGCGCGCGCAGCACCGGCACCCGCACGCAGGTGACGCCGATCGCGATCTTCTCGTCCTCGAAGATCTTGCGGGTCTCCTTGATGACCTTGGTCTCCTCGTCGTTGTAGCCAGTGTCCGGATCGACCGCCGTGTTGTGGTTGAACAGGTTGAAGGCGTAGGGATGCGGCATCACCTTCGGGGTGAAGACCTGTCCGTTGAGATTGGCGCGGGTCGATTCGACGAGCTCGTCCATCGCGGCCGCACCGGCGCCGCTCGCGGCCTGGTAGGTCGAGATGATGACGCGCTTGATGCGGTTCTTCTGGTGGATCGGCCACAGCGGCACCAGCGCGGTGATGGCGGCGCAGTTCGGGTTGGCGATGATGCCCTTGTGGTCACGGATGCGGTTGGCGTTGATCTCGGGGATCACCAGCGGCACGTTCGGGTCCATCCGGAAGGCCGAGGAATTGTCGACCACGACGGCGCCGGACTTCACGGCGAGCGGCGCGAACTTCTTCGAGATGCCGCTGCCGGCCGAGAACAGCGCGATGTCGACGCCCTCGAAGGCGCGCTCGGTGAGCTCCTCGATCACGACCGGCTTGCCGCGGAATTCGACGGTCTTGCCGGCCGAGCGGGCGCTGGCCAGCGCCTTCAGCCTGCCGACGCGGAAGCCGCGCTTGTCCATGGTGGCGATGAATTCGGCGCCGACTGCGCCGGTGACGCCGACAATCGCGACGACGGGATCGTTACTCACTTTGTCCTCCATTCAGGATGTGTTGGATGTGATGCAGGCAATAAAAAAGCCCCGGACCTTCATCAGGCGGGGCTTCGGCTAGAGATGGTGCGGTGGTTCGACCGACTACGCGCGCACGCCTCCCGAGGCCCCGGAGAGCTCAGTGGTTTTGGTCGTGCGTTTGGTCGCGGTGATCATGGTCGCGACTTATGCGGGAGAGATCGGCGGCCGTCAACGGCTTTCAGGCGAAATTCTGGCGGCGCTCCCGCGGACCTTACCGCCTGCGCGCAGCCGGCGGCTCGAGGATGACTTCTTTCAGGTCGCTGCCGGCAAGCACGACGATCACGAAATTGAGCTTGCCGCGTTCGCGCATCAAGCCGCCGCTGATCGCCTTGCCCGAGGTCGTGTGTTCGGCGACCCGCACCGCATCGGCGAGGCGATGCCGGAGCGCCCGGAGCACGGCGAGATTGCTGCGGTCCTCGGCGCCGAGCGACGTCAGCGGCGAGGCGGCCTCGCCACCCACCACTTCGCCGGTCGCCGCATCGATGGCGTGGCGCCAGATACGGTCCTGCTGCATGGTCTTGACCCGGTAGACCGCGGGAAACGACGCGCCGTCGAAACTGATGTCGGCGGTGATCGCACCGGCATGCAGCGCCTCGGCGATCGCCATCGCCTTGCGCAGCGAGATCTGGGCGGCCTGGAAGCTGTCGAGCTCGCGGCGCACCGCATGCACGTCGAGCGCGCTGTCATCGTCCTGCGGGGTGAGCGCGGCGGCGGCCGAGCTCGTGATCGCATGGGCCGGCGACGCCAGCGGCAGAGCCAGCAACGCGGCCGCCAGCAACCATGTCCCGAATCCCCAATGTCGCGATGCGCGCAATCGTCCTGTCCTCATCGTCGAACCTGTATCGAAACTGAGCTCGCGCGTTGCCCGCGCTGTCGAGCGGCCGCGTGGGGCCGAGAAAGTGCGGCCGACCCCAGTTAGTCAGAGGTCGGCCGCCGAACGTTCAGACGGAGCGATGGCGGCAGCTCCGTCGTGACGGTCGAAGTTTACAAGGTGACGCGAAATCCGTTGGGGGGCTGAACTAGGGTTTCGTGTCTCTTTGCAACTAAACAATACGGTTTCGTTCTGTTTATTCAAGGCTCATCACGGCAACGTGTAAGACGATAAAATGATCCAAAAATACCGTTCAGCGCGCCGGCCTGCGGCGTGGCTTCGTCGCTTCCTTGGTCCCTTCCTTGGCCATGCTGCGGAGCCGGTCCCGCGGTCCGACGGCGCCAGCCAGAAACAGCCGGATCGAGACTTCCATCCGCGTTTCGGCGGCCTTCATGTCGATCGGAATCCCGAACGTCGCCATCCGGTGAGTGTGGCCGACCACCATATTGAGGAAGGTTTCGGCGGCGATCGTGGTGTCCTCGAGATCGAGCACGCCCTTGTCCGCCAGATGGTCGAAGAAACCCGCGGTCGTTGACACGGCTTTCGACCAGCCCTCGTCGACGGCGAGCTTGGCGACCTCGGGGAAATTGATCGCTTGCGCGGTGAGTATCCTGCTGAAGGCGATGGAGTCGGCGCTGCAATTCAGCACCAATAGCTGGCGGCCGAGTTCGATCAGCCGTTCCTCGGCCGAGCCGTCGCAGCTCCCGTCGCCGCGTGCTTCGGCCGCCGCGGCGGCGAGGGGGGCCAGCCAGCGGGCGATCTCGCGCCGGAGCACCGCGGTGAACAGACCGCGCTTGTCGCCATACTGTCCATAGACGGTAGGTTTGCTGACGCGGGCGGCCTCGGCCACGGCGTCGATCGACGTCGCATCGAAGCCGCGCTCGAGGAACAGGCGGGTGGCGACCTCGATCAGCCGCTGGTCGCGCTCGATCGCGGCATCCCGGGTCGGCCGGCCGCCGCGTGACTTGGTCACGCTGCGTTTGGCCGCTTTGGCCCTGGTTGCCGTCAATCCCATTGCCCATTCATCTCGTTGTGCGTCGGACGGGTCTGTCCGGGTCTATAACCCGGGCGGTGCGGATTCGTCCATGTGGCGGTACCGTGGGGCGCCGTTTCAGGGCGGCGTCGCGGTCCAGGCGTGCCCCGTGGCCGCCTTGTCGTAGCCGTACTGGTAGAGCGCGCGCATATAGGCGGTGTCGAAGCCCTGCGTTTCCGGCGCCGGATAGTCGCGCTCGATGTAGGACAAATGGAAGCCCAGCCGGTTGCGCCGGGCGAAATCATAGGTCGACAGGATCACGGAGCGGGTCTGCGCCTGCGTGATCGCGGAAATGCTGCGCGAGGCGACGTCGATCGTCGAGTTCGACACCAACTCGAAATTGCCCTCGAGCTTCTTGTTGACGAGAATGTAGATGTTCATGCGGCCGCTGGCCGGCCAGGCGCGCTCCCGGAACATCAGCGCGTCCGGCAGCGTCAGCACCGGCGCGGTGACGCCGCCATCGACATGCATCTCCTGGAAGCGGCGGCCCTGGCCCTCGGCGTCGATCATGATCGGTGGAAACACCAGCGGGATCGAGGCGGAGGCGGCCATCACGTCGCGAAACAGCTGCAACGCCTCAGGCGTTCCGACCGCGGCGATCCGTCCCATGTCCCAGATCACCGTGCGCTGGGTGTCGAGGTCGGTGGTAACGATCAGGAGCTTTCGGCCTTTGGCGTTTTCGCGCGCCACCTCGCTCAGGATGTCCTGGCCGACATAGCGCGCCACCAGTTCGCGCAGCCGCTTGTTGCCGAACAACCCGGAGCCGAACAGCACCCGCATCAGGCTCGGATCCTGCAACAGGCTTTCCGCGATGCCCGATGTGTAGACCTCCCTCAGCGTGTCGTCGTAGCGCGAGCCCAGGAAGGCAAAGGGGGCAATCAGCCCGCCGGTGCTGACGCCCGAGACCACCGAAAAGGCCGGACGGTTGCCGGCCGCGGTCCAGCCATTGAGGATGCCGACGCCATAGGCACCGTCGGCGCCGCCGCCGGAGAGTGCGAGATAGGTCTTGATCGGGGCGAGGTCGTTCTTCTCGGGCCGGAATTTCGATGCCGGCTCGTCGGCGTAACGGCGCAGCCCGTCGAGATCGAGCACCCGCGAATTGGCGGCATCCGCGGCCGTGTAGGGCGTCCGCGGCAGCGAGCTGCATGCCGCCAACGCGACAGTGAAGCCGCACAGCAGGATCAGTTGACGGATCGCGCGAACCAAACTCATCCGATGGCGGATGCCGTCAGGCCGGGTGGCGGAGGGTGGCAACATCTCGCTCGGTCAGGTTTCGCGCAGATCGCAGTCGCGGCGGCAAGTTCCGCCGTCTTATTGTTGACATAAAACGATACGGTTTCGTTTTGTTTAACCCAAGGCTGGTTCCACGGCAAGCTTTGGAGCGGCCCACCGCGTTCACGAAGTCGCGTGAGAGCCGTTATCGGACGGGTTGATCGGGTCGCGGCGACACGCAATAAGCAGCCGCATGAATCTTCCCAATCATTTCGAACTGCTGGCAACCGACGGCGCGGCCCGCACCGGCCGCCTGACCACGCCGCATGGCGTGGTGCGGACGCCGGCGTTCATGCCGGTCGGCACCGCAGGTGCCATGAAGGGCATGCATTGGCGCGAGGTGCGCGATGCCGGGGCCGATATCGTGCTCGGCAACACCTATCACCTGATGCTGCGGCCGAGCGCCGAGCGCGTTGCCGGGCTTGGCGGCCTGCAACGTTTCACCGGCTGGGGCGGCCCGATGCTGACCGATTCCGGCGGTTTCCAGGTGATGTCGCTCTCGGAGCTGCGCAAGGTGACCGAGCAGGCGGTGACCTTCCGGTCGCATATCGACGGCGCCAAGGTCGAGCTGTCGCCGGAGCGGTCGATCGAGGTGCAGCGGCTGCTCGGCTCCGACATTGCGATGCAGATGGACGAATGCGTGCGGCTGCCGGCGGAGCGCGCCGACATCGAGCGCGCGATGCAGCTCTCGCTGCGCTGGGCCGAGCGTTCCAAGCGTGCCTTCGACAGCGCGCCGGACGGCTACATGCTGTTCGGCATCGTGCAGGGCGGCGACGTCCCCGATCTCCGACACGCCAGCGCGCGCGGGCTGACCGACATCGGCTTTCATGGTTATGCGATCGGCGGGCTGGCGGTCGGCGAGCCGCAGGCGGTGATGCTGGCGATGATCGAGGAGACCGCGCCGGCGCTGCCGTCGGATCGGCCGCGCTATCTGATGGGCGTCGGCACTCCGGAGGACATTCTGGAAGCCGTGGCGCGCGGCGTCGACATGTTCGACTGTGTGATGCCGACACGGAACGGACGGCACGGCATGGCGTTCACCCGTTTCGGGCAGATCAACCTGCGCAACGCCCGGCACATGGACGATCCGCGTCCGCTCGACGACGAGAGCCCGTGGCCGGCGGCACGGAGCTATTCGCGCGCCTATCTGCATCATCTGGTGCGCGCAGGCGAAACCCTTGGGGCAATGCTGCTGTCCGAAATCAACGTCGCCTATTACCAGGAGCTGATGCAGGGCATCCGCGACGCGGTGGCGAACGGCACGTTCGAGGACTTCAGAACGAAAACGCGCGCCGGATGGGCGCGCGGTGACATCGCTCCGAGGTGAGCGTGTGTGATCAGTTGCACACGATCGGCTTCACCGTGTGCTTGGTGACGAACCCGTAACCGCAGGTGTCGCAGGTCCAGAGATAGCTGATCAAATTGTCATAAAGGTACGCGGACGCTTCCGCGGCGATCATCGAGTCCGCGCACACCGGACAGGTCGGCAGATCGCTGCCGCGCGGATCGGGCTTAGACGCGACGGTCGACAGAACCTCAGCAAGAGCTGGCATCGTGACCTCCTTTGCGTTCTGAGCTGCACCTTACCAAGGCATATAGTCCGATTTGTTTGACCTTGTCGCAACACAAATGCGTTGGTTTTACGTTATTTACGCAGGTTCTGATTTTGCGGTGCAACGAATTCGTGCCGCGGCGGTTTCTCACTTGCGCGTCATGATGCGCTGCTTCTAATGAGAGAAAGACCGCATTCCCGGCACATTCCGCGACAGGAGCCGCCTGATGGACGCGACATCGACAACGAGTGCAGTGCAACCCGGACGCGGACGCGTCTTTGACTCCATCGTCGATGCGATCGGCTCGACGCCGATCGTGCGGCTGCGCAGGCTGCCGCAGGCGGGTGGCGTCAACGCCACGATCCTGGCCAAGCTGGAGTACTTCAACCCGGCGGCCAGCGTGAAGGACCGCATCGGTGCTGCGATGATCGTGGCGATGGAGAGGGCCGGCATCATCAACGCCGACACCGTGCTGATCGAGCCGACCTCGGGCAACACCGGGATCGCGCTCGCCTATGTCGCGGCGTCGCGCGGCTATCGGCTGAAGCTCGTGATGCCGGAATCTATGTCGATCGAGCGGCGGCGGATGCTTGCATTCCTCGGCGCCGAGATCGTGCTGACCCCGGCCGCGCAGGGCATGAAAGGCTCGATCGCGACCGCGGAAGAACTGGTACGCACGACGCCGAACGCGGTGATGCCGCAGCAGTTCAAGAACCTCGCCAATCCCGAAATCCATCGCCGCACCACCGCCGAGGAGATCTGGAACGACACTGGCGGCAACATCGACTATTTCGTCGCCGGTGTCGGTACCGGAGGCACCATCACCGGGGTCGGGCAGGTGCTGAAGCCGCGCAAGCCGTCGTTGCGGGTCGTCGCGGTGGAGCCGGAGGAGAGCCCGGTGCTGTCGGGCGGCCAGCACACGCCGCACAAGATCCAGGGCATCGGCGCCGGCTTCGTCCCCGACATTCTCGACCGCGCCGTGATCGACGAGATCGTCAAGATCAACAGCGCGACCGCGATCGAGACCTCACGCGCGCTCGCACGCAACGAAGGCATTCCCGGCGGTATCTCATCGGGCGCCGCGATCGCGGCGGCGCTGCAAATCGGCAAGCGGCCGGAAGCTGCGGGCAAGACCATTCTGGCGATTGTGCCGTCATTCTCGGAGCGCTATCTCTCGACGGCGTTGTTCGAAGGAATCTGAGACACAGGAATCCAGGATATGGCCGATCAGCCGAGGCGACCGCGAACCCTGAACGATGCCCGCAGCGAAGCCGAGGCGGCGTTCAAGCGCGCCACCACCAAGGTCGCTGACGCGCCGCCCAAAACCGTTGCGGTCCCCGGTGTCCGCGAACAGGTCACGCTGCGGATCGATCAGGATGTGCTGGAGTATTTCCAGCAGGGCGGCCCCGGCTGGCAGGACCGCATCAACGCGGCGCTGCGCAAGGCCGCCGGCAAGTAGCGCGTCCGAGACAAGGGAGCCCGGGATGACCCCCGGGCTGTTTGTCGTGATGGTTGGGCCGGTGGCCCCGATGCGTCACGATGCGCGGACCACCTCGCGCGCGCCGGGCCTCAAGTTCAGCAGGTTGCCGGCCAGGATCATCGCTGCGCCGAGCACGGTGAATGCGTCGAGCCGTTCGGCGTAGATCAGCCAGCCGACGATCGCCGTCAGCGGCACCCGGATGAAATCCATCGGGATCACGACGGTCGCATCGGCGTGGAGCAACGCGCGCGCCATGCAATAATGCGAGAAGGTGCCGCAGAACGCGATGACGGTGAGCCAGCCCCAGGTCGAGAGCGGCGGCCAGGTCCAGACATAGAGCGCGGGCCCGAGGCTGGCGAGCGACTGCACCACCAGCATCCAGAAGATGATTGCAAGCGTCTGCTCGGTCCGCGTCAGCGACTTCACGATCGCGACCGAGATGCCGAAGCCGACCGCGGCGGCAAGCGCGATCAACTGGCCCGGATTGATCGCGCCGGTCGCCGGCCGCACGATCACCAGCACGCCGACCAGGCCGAGCACGATTGCGACGACCTTCCGGGACGTCATCCGCTCGCCGAGGAAGCCGGCCGCGAGGATCGCGGTCCAGATCGGCATCGTGAATTCGATCGCGACCACCTGGCCGATCGGAATCAGCGTGAGCGCAAAGAACCAGCCCAGCTGCGCGCAGAAGTGGATCAGGTTGCGCGCGATGTGAACGTGCACGCGTGCGGTCTTCACGACGGCAAAGCCGCCATTCATCCGGATCAGCGGATACAGCATCACGAAGCCGAGCACGCCGCGAACGGCCATCAGCTGGAAGACGTTGACCTCGCGCGTCGCCTCGCGGCCGGCCACCGCCACGACCAGCATCATCGCGAGCCAACCGGACATCCAGAGTGCTGCGCGGGTCTTTGAAGGCGTACGGTCCATGGCGGGAGATGAGCAGGGAGGGATTTCCCGTATCGGCGAGCTGAAGCGAATTTGCAACGCTCAATTCCGCCGACGTGGTGATGTGCCCGCTGCGCGATCGATGCTAAGCAGGGCCGGAAAAATCCAATCAGGAGGATCTGCTCATGCGTGTGTTGCAACCGGCCGAATGGTCGAAACCCCGCGGCTTCTCAGATGGCGTCGCATTCGACGCCCCGGGCCGTTGGATCGTGCTCGCAGGGCAGACCGGCGGGGATGAGAAGGGCGAATATCAGCCCGACATGGCCGGCCAGGTCGGCACCGCGCTGAAGCGCATCATCAAGCTCCTCAACGAGGCCGGCGCCGGTCCCGAGCACATCGTCCGCCTGACCTGGTACCTGACCAGCCGCGCTGAATACGAGGCTGCGGGCGCCGGCATCGGCGCGGCGTGGAAGGAGACGCTCGGGCGCAATTTCCCGCCGTCCACGCTGCTCTATATCGACGGGCTGGTCGATCAGCGCGCCAAGGTCGAGATCGAGGTCACGGCGTTCGTGCCGGCCGAATAGCGAGCGCGGCCGAGACGCGCGTGGCGATCGCGATGCAATCAGCAAAAAAGCCCTCGGGGATGACCCGAGGGCTTTTTTGTTGGAGTAGCGATCGATTACTTCGTCAGCGTGATGTTGGCGCCGCGGAACTGGCTGTCGGCCCTGATCGTGACGGCCTGCTTGTTCCCGGTGGTGCGCATCGCGATGTCGGCGTTGAAGCCGGGGGCGCTGGCCACGACCTGGAAGTTGCCGCCGCCGCCGCGGCCCTGCAACGAGCCGCTGACGTTGCGGCTGGACTCGCTCCAGTTGCCGCTGACCGAATTGCCCTCGGCTTGCACGTCGGCCGCCAGGTTGAACTTGTAGGCGTCGCTGGCGCAGGTGAGGCTCATGCTCATCCTGGGGCCGCCGACATGATAGGTCGCACGGCAGCGAATCCGCTCGCTGGAGCCGTCGTCGAGCGTGACCGAGCCGCTGCCCGACCAGCTGCCCGCCATGCCGGCGAACGGGCCGGACTGCGCATGGCCAGCGCTGCTAGCCAATGCAGCCGCGAAAAAAACGGCGGCTGCTAATGCTGGCCGCCGCGCGATGCCGTAGAAGCTCGGTACGTTGGTGATCTTACTGACGGGACGCTTCCCATCGGCCGCTGCACGGTACGCCAGCTGATGCCCCATTCCACTTCCCCGATCCGGAGTTACCACTGAGTTGTCCGTTCGCATATGCACCATTGATCGAGACCCGCACAAGTCCCCCGCTGCCGACGGTTCCAGAGATCGCGGCGCCCTGTGCCGAGATCTTTCCTTCGGCGACGGTCACGGTCGAGCTTTGCGACGGTTCGCAGCTGCCGGTCTTGGTGACCACAGTGACGTTCCAGAGGCCGTCATAAGGCTGCTGAGCGGATGCGGGAGCAGCGGCGAGGGCGGCGGCCGAAGCGACCGAAGTGACCAAAATCAGGTCGCGAATGCGGATCGAACGCATGAATCAAATCCCTGTAATTTCGTGTGATGACGCGGCTTATCCTGTCACAATGTGTTCAAAATTTGCTGCGTCGCAAGCGTCCCCGAATGTTCCTGTGAACTCAAACACATCATGGTGAATTCGGTTCCGGATCAGGAACGAAAAATCCCGGTCACGCTTGCTTGATTGAAGGTATTTTATTACCTCAGTTGTGGATTAGTGTTTGTCGGGGCTCAGATTGGGGGCCTTGGTCGCAAACTGCTCATCCTGCGGTTTGGCCGGCAGCGCCCCGTTGACCTTGCCGTAGTCGATGACCTCGGCAAGCAGGCGAAGGCCGAGCGGCGCCAGCGCGCGCTCCCACAATTCGCGGGCGGTCTCGCCTTTCTTGACGAACACCCAGTCCTGGGCGGCGATAGCGCCGGCGTCCATGCGGTCGGCGAGGTGATAGATGGTGCCGCCGGCGATCGGATCGCCTTCCTTGATGGTCCATTCCACCGCGGCGATGCCGCGGTGCCGGGGCAGCAGCGACGGGTGGTAGCCAATGCCGCCGAGCTTGGCCACGGCGAGCGCCTCCTTGCTGACGCGGGCGTGGCTGTGGGCGGTCACGATCAGGTCGGTGCCCGGCGCGATCTCGGCGGCGGTCACGAGCTTCGGATCGGCCTGAACGACAACCTCGATGCCGGCCGCCCTGGCCGCAGCCGCCAGGCGGTCCTCGCCGTCATGGACAACCACCCTGACCAGTGTGACGTGGTGCTCGCGCAGCATGTTCAGGGTCGTCACGCCGAAATGGCGGGAACCGACAAGGGTAATGCGCATGGGATGAATTCCGTGGGGGTTATTCGGGATTTGCTCTGGGATCGCTCGGCTGCCGCTATGCCGATAGCACAGCGCGGCCGACTGTTTCGCTGTCCTGCCGGTTATCAACAGGCCCGGCCGCCTGGCAATGTCAGGCCGCCGGCTGCCTGCTCGCCAGGATCTTATCGATCCGCCTTCCGTCGAGGTCGACGATCTCGAACTGCCAGCCCTGCGCGCTGGTCTTCGCGCCGACCTCGGGGATCGCGCCGAAGGCATGCAGCAGGAAGCCGGCCGCGGTCTGGTAGGGCCGGGGCGAGGGCAGCACGATGCCGAGCAGTTCGCTGAATTCCAGCGCCGGCATCCAGCCCGAAACCAGGTACGAGCCGTCGTCGCGCCTGACCCAGGCCGGCTCGGCCGGGCCTTCCTCGGTATGGAAGGCGCCGACGATGGCTTCGAGAATGTCGGCGCTGGTGACGACGCCCTGGAAGGTGCCGTATTCGTCGTGCACGAGGCCGATATGCACCGCGGAGTCGCGCAGGATCGCGACCACGTCGCGGGCATCCACGGTCTCCGGGATGATCGGCGCATCGCGCGTCAACGCGCGGATGTCCGGCGTCCGGCCGGCGAGGTAGACGTCGAGCACGTCCTTGGCCTGGATGATGCCGAGCGCCTGGTCGCGATTGCCGTCGAACACCACGCAGCGCGAGTGATTGCTCCTCTGTAGCGTCGCCAGGATTTCGGGCGCCGGTGCGGCCAGATCGATCAGGCTGACTTCGTGGCGCGGCGTCATCACGGCGCCGACCGGAAGATCGCCGAGCCGCATCACGCCGGCGATCATCTCCTTTTCACCGGGCTCCAGCACGCCGGCATTCTCGGCTTCCACCACCAGCGTCTTGATCTCGTCCTCGCTGACCCGGTCCTGCGCATCCTCGCGATGACCGAGCAGCCACAGCAGCAGCTTGCCGGATCGGTCGAGCAGCCACACCACCGGCAACGACAGTCGCGCCATCGTCGTCATCGCGGGGGCGACGCGCACGGCGACGGACTCCGGGTCGCGCAGGGCGATCTGCTTCGGCACCAGCTCGCCGACGATCAGCGAGGCGTAGGTGATCAGGCTGACCACAAGGCCGACGCCGATCGCGTCGGCGATGCCCGCCGACACTCCGATATCGAGCAGCCATTGCGTCAAGCGATGGCCGAGCGTCGCGCCCGAGAAGGCGCCCGACAGCACGCCGATCAGGGTGATGCCGATCTGCACCGTGGAGAGGAACTTGCCGGGGTCGGAGGCCAGAGCCAGCGCGCGGCGGGAGCCATTGACGCCTCGCTCCACGAGCGCCGCGAGCCGCGCCGGACGGGAGGAGACGATGGCGAGCTCCGACATCGACAACAGACCGTTGACGACAATCAAGGTCGCCACGATCGCAAGCTCCAGATATAACACGGGGATCCCTAGGATTTGGCGGCGTTGGCCGCGGTTCGACGCCCTATATAGGCATGCCGGCGCCGGTTTGCTCTGCCTTGTGGGCTGTTCGCGCGCAAGCAGAGCGTGCGTATGGCGCGCATGCAGCAGGAGATCGCGCGGCATTTTGGCGCGTAGCTTCACGCGATCCGGAATTCACGTCGGGCGAACGGGTTCAGGCGAGAATCCGCAGCTCCGGCTTGGCGAACGTCCTGGCGGACGAAGCCGGCTGCATCGCGGCCCGTTCGGAAACAACCTGCAACTGCATGCGCAAATCGGCGTTGCATTGCTTCATCTGGTTGCGCAATTCGCGGCGGGAGAACGCGGTGAGCGAGGGGTCCGCGAGCTGCTGCCAGGCCTGGCGCAGCCACTCCTGTAGTTCGCGGATGTTTTGATCCAAGAGCTTCTGATCCAAAACCTTCTGATCTGAGACGTCGGGCCGGGTCATGCCACCAAATCCCACCAGGTGATCGGTTGCAAACTAACGCTGATTCTCGTTGTTTCACCTAGCGCAATGTGACGGGAGGCCTGGTCCAAGCCGACGAAATCTTGAGCAGCGGCGGGCGCGTCAGCAAACCCGGCTAGCGAGCCTTGCCGGCAAGTGCGCGCAGGAAATCCAGCGCGATCGGCAGCGCGACCAGAAACGCGGCAAGCATCGAGAGGTGGCGCGTCCGGGCGGCGGACAGGCCGAGATCCTCCAGGGCGACATGGGCAAGCATGATCGCCGCGTATGCGGCAACGCAGACGGCGACGACGATGGTGTCCAGTCCGATCTTGCTCTGCATCGCGCCCCCGCATTGTTGCCGCTGCGGTGTAGCGCGAGTCGGCTAACGCCAAATATGAGCTGGATCACGGGCGCGGCGCCTGTGCGCGCATCGGCCCGGCTGGCGTGGCGATCCGCGGCCGGCGGGTTCAGTGCTCGGCGTGATCCCGCGGCGGGCTGCGGGGCGGAAGTTTGACCGGGATGTGCGGCGACGAGCTCACCACGCGCGGGCTTCCGTCGGTGTGGGTCTGGCCGTGCAGCAATGTCTCGAGCAGCAGAATGAATTTTTCGGCAAGCATGGGCGTAGCCCTCGTCGTCTAATTCCTGTAGGTCGTGGCGCTCGCGCAAAAATTCGATCAACAAAACGCGAGTCGCGTGCCATGACGATGCTGCGGCGCGAATTCCACTTGCTGCAATCCGTGAGACTACCGGCCGCTCCGGCTCGGTGTGCGGCTGGTCGGGATCACGCGGCGCGCGTGGGGAGAGCATGTGAGGAATGGTTAGTGATTGCCTAACAGGCGCCTGCGCGGCGCCTGATTGGATCACACCGTTCCTTCAAGGATGGAGGCTAGCGATATCGCCATGGACCGGGACCATGACATCGACGAGGGGCTCGTAGCCGCGCTGCGCCGCAGCTACGGACGGGTGGCCTGGTGGATCGTGAGATTCAACCGTGCGTTCGAGCCGTCGCGCGCCGCTGAGCCGTCGCGCACCGAGCTGCCGCCGCGGACCGCCGTTCCACCCCGGCGGCCGTTGCCGCCTCGCCCTGAATAGACCCCACTTAAATACCGTCGCTTGCTGTATCGGTCGTTCGACCGGACTGCTATGCATGCGCCATCCGCGGACCCCCCGGGGTTCGCCGTTTTTGACGATGCGGCCGCGCGGCGGCGCAAGCGACGGAAGGACTGCTACAATGATCGAGACGGTTGGCATCATCGGCGCCGGAACCATGGGCAACGGCATCGCGCAGGTCTGCGCGGCGGCGGGGCTCAACGTCACCATGGTGGATATCTCCGACGCCGCGGTGCAGCGCGGCCTGAAGACGGTCGGGACCAGTCTCGATCGCCTCGTCTCCAAGGAGAAGATGACCGCCGCCGATCGCGACGCGACGCTCGCGCGCATCAACCCGACCACCGACAAGGCCAAGCTCGCCGCCTGCGACCTCGTGATCGAGGCCGCCACCGAGAACGAGGAGCTGAAGGTCAAGATCCTCAAGGATCTCTGCGCCGGGCTGAAGCCGAGCGCGCTGGTCGCGACCAACACCTCCTCGATCTCGATCACCCGCCTTGCGGCTTCCACCGATCGTCCCGACCGCTTCATCGGGATGCATTTCTTCAATCCGGTCCCGGTGATGGCGCTGCTCGAACTGATCCGGGGCTTGCAGACCTCGGACGACACGGTCGCCAAGGCCGAAGCGTTCGCCAAGCGCGTCGGCAAGGTCGCGATCACCGCGAAGAACAGCCCGGGCTTCGCGGTGAACCGCATCCTGTGCCCGATGATCAACGAGGCGATCTTCGCGTTGCAGGAAGGCATTGCCACCGCGGAAGAGATCGATGCCGGGATGAAGCTCGGCTGTAACCATCCGATCGGGCCGCTCGCGCTTGCCGACCTGATCGGGCTCGACACCATGTTGTCGGTGATGGAGGTGTTCTACACCGGCTTCAACGACCCCAAGTACCGGCCGGCGCCGCTGTTGAAGGAGATGGTCGATGCCGGCCATCTCGGCCGCAAGACCGGGCAGGGGTTCTACAGCTACAGCAAGTGACGCCGGACCGCGCGGCCGGACACCGTAATCATCCGGAATGGATTGCGCCGGGAACCTGACGTACACGCTCACCTTCCGCCACTCGAGGCGGGGGACATCAAACACGAGGCCCGGGCTCCTAGGCACACCGGGTCTCGTGTTTTTGTTTGGGCCGCCGCCTTGTCCGGCGTGATGGGACCGCTGACCGAGCCGGCCCCGGTGCCGCGGTTGGCCAGCCTCCCAAGAATCCCCCTTCGGACCGCAGCTTCTTCCCGACCGCGTGCTGGATGCAGGCTCACAGCTTGTTGAGGCGGCGGCCGGAAACCTCGCAGATCTTGTCGGCGTACCTACATCGGGGTTGGGTGCCGATCGAGTAAGGAAGCAGGATCATGCGCAGGACGAATCGGACAATTCTGGCGTTCGCGGCGCTCGGGACGAGCTGGATTGTCGGCTCCGCGACGCCTGCGGCGGCAGCCGATCCCTTCGACTATCCCTGGTGTATCCAGGGCAAGGAGGAGGGATATCCCGGCTATTGCGGTTACCAGACCTACCAGCAGTGCGAGGCGTCGGCGTCGGGCCGCGCTGCCTCCTGCGGCATCAATCCACGCGTGGCATTCAGCCAGCAGCGGACGCCGCCGCGGCGCGCGATCCGGTAAGCCGCGCGACGTGCGTCAATCACGCGATCCGTCAGGCACGATGATTGCATCGCCGATGGTCGGATCGTTATCCCCTGCCTTGGAGAACACATGGGCGAGATCATCAGGTTCATCTCGAAATCCGAACGTGAGCGCGCGCGGCTGATCCGCGAAGCCCGGGCGAATTACGAGCGCATCTTTCCGTCCGCCGATGCAACCGAAGCGCAGGATGTCGCGGTCGAGGGCAACGGCGGCGAGGCGTCGTCGAAGCCGTAGCGTGCCAGTACGCGCCGAACGGAGGGCGACGCTGCGATGTGGAAACGGATCTGGCGGACCTGGACGATCGACAAGCCGGCCGCGTTTGGCGACTGGCTGTGGCTGGTGCTGGTGGTCGAACTCGCCGCCTTGCTCGACCGGTTGACCCTGCGGAAGCTGATTGCGCTGATCCCGGTCGTGATCCTGATCGCTGCCTATCTGCACCGGATTCCACTGCCTCCGGAGTTGATGCTGGTTGGCGATATGCTGGCCTATATCGACATTTTCTCGATGGTCTTCCTGATCGGCTTCTTCAGCCGCATTGCCACCGGCGTGGTGGCCGGCAGGCAGGCCGTCGAATTCATTCGCCGCATGTTGCGGCGGGTGCCGATGGCGCTGCGCAGGGTCGACACCCGTCAGCGTCGCGCTGCGCGCACCCCGCGCCGCAGGGGGCTTACGCGTGCGGAGAAGGGCGATGATGACGCCGTCGTCATCGCAGGTCTTGCCTGGGCCTAGCACGCATTCGCGGCAATGAGAGCGTTTTCGAGCCCCGTTCCGATTCCGTCGGAACCGGAAAGGCTCTAGGGGCGCGATGGCGCCGCCCACCTATCGTGGCTGGCCGGACGGCTTTGCCAAGGCGTCGTCCGGGCCGCTCCGACGCAAGCTGGAGCGATCGGTCGCGGTCTCCTGGGAACGATGAAACGCGTTCCCGATCTGGAAACTCCACACGCCGAACAGCACGGCGCCCGACACGCATGCCGCCACGAAGGCCCAATCGCGCTTCTTCATCTGGTTCAACAAGGCCGACGACACGGATGCTTGCGATGCCTGGAGCCGGCAGTGTGGAACGATCGGGGGCGCTTGTCGATCCGCAGTCGGCTTCCGCGTCGTCACGCAGCAGTGATCGCCGGTGATCGTCAATCAGGCGTCCAGCAACACTCCGACCAGATCAGCCCGGCGCCAGCAATAATCTTGCCAAACTTTCACTAGGCCGCAGGCGCACTGAGCTCGACAATACGGAACCTGATCGGACGATTCGCAATGACCGAACTCGAGGAGCTTCGATACTTCGAGCATCAGTGCCTGGAGATGGCAAGCCAGTCCACGCTGCCGGATACCCGGCGCGCGCTCGAGATCCTGGCGCACAATTACGCCGTTGCGGCCGATGGCCTCGAACGGCGCGCACAATCGACCACGACGGCGCTCGCGCAACTGTTTCGACGTCTGGGGCTGTGACCAGGACACACACCGCGACGTGGCCGACGCCGCCGCGGCGAAATTTTTTTCGATGTCGCCGCGGCTGTCAGGGCGCGAGCCCGGCTGAGATCAAATCGTTCATACCCTGAGGGAGTTAGCCGCGCCTGCGTGCGACCTTTGACGGTCCCGGTACGAACGCTTTGCCCTGCGATTGCGTCACGCCGGGGTCTTGACGGATTCGCCGACTTCTGCGCATACCGCTGCCCCATCAAATCCGCCGGCAGATGAATTGCCTGCGCTCTGAGGACCGAACCGTGTTGCGCTTACGCTCACATATCGTCGCGCTCGTCGCCATCGAACGACCGTTTACCCGGTCGAGCGATTGGTCGTGCATGCGCGTGACGAAGCTGAGTCCGAACTATCGGCTCGGTTCAGAGCTAGCGAAACCAGCAAGAGCGTAACCGGCGGCGGGAATTCACCCTCCGCCAGATCAGGCGGAGAGGGCAGATGGCCCGCACCAAGACCACCACAGCACTCGAGAACCGTGCCGAGCAGAGGACCTTCGCCTCGCCGGTCGCGCTCGCCTTCGTGCGCATCGTCGTGGCGCGCCGCAAGGTCACCGAGGCCGAAGCCCGCAAGATCTATCTCGACTACCTCAACCGGACTCAGCCGCATCGACGCGGCGAGCACCCGGCTGCGTGACGTGAATTTCGACTACGGGATGATCGCCCCCGCAAGGACATAAGGCGATCCGCTGACCGGTACCTGTCTCCTTCGGTGGAGCGGCAATGGTGGTTTCAGGCAGCGAGAGTTGTTCGATTGGCCGGATTAGCTCCCGGCCGTTTGTGAATTTCTCCTGCCGGCGTGGCCCAGCACACGCAACGATCGCGCGTGCGATCCGTGCCGGCAGTACCTTCTCGCGGACGTGGCGGAATTTGGTAGACGCACCGGTCTCAGACGCCGGCGCCTTGCGCATGTGGGTTCGAGTCCCTCCGTCCGCACCAGCTCCACGATCGTCCCATCGCCCCGGTGGCGGAACATGGCAGACGCCGCTGCCTCAAAAGCAGTTTCTGTTGCCGGTTCGAATCCGGCCTGGGGCACCAACATCCCGCGCGCTTAGCTCAGCGGGAGAGCGCCTGTTTTACAAGCAGGATGTCGGCCGTTCGATCCGGTCAGCGCGTACCAATCTTGCGTCCGTAGCTCAGCGGTAGCAGCGCTGTCGCGACATGGCAGAGGTCGGCGGTTCGATCCCGTCCGGACGCACCACATCAACGCACGTTAGTCCGACCGGTGAGGGCCTCGCCTGATAAGCGAGTGGCAGTTGGTTCGATTCCAGCAGCGTGCACCAGACATCACTTCCAACGTCACTTCGCGGCCGTGGTGGAAATGGCAGACACACGCGCTTGAGGGGCGCGCGCCTCGTGCATCCGAGTTCAAGTCTCGGCGGCCGCACCAGATTGCCTCCGGACCCAGCTGGCGACGGGACTCGACTGTCGATCGAGCATTGGCGGGTTCGATTCCCGCCGGAGGCGCCACCAAACTGCAATCCACTCACGCAATCACCAACCGACAAGGAGGTCGACGATGTTCGCCGCAAATCCGGCGCTGGTGTTGAATGCCGACTTCCAGCCGCTGTGTTACTTCCCGCTGTCGCTGTTCGGCTGGGAAGATACCGTGAGGGCGGTGGTGCGTGGAACGCACGTCGTCGTCGCCGAGTACGACCAGGTCATCCGCAGCCCGTCGACGGTGATGCGGCTGCCGTCGGTGATCGCGTTGCGTGAGTACGTCAGGCCGCAGACGCGGGTTGCCTTCACGCGCTTCAATGTGTTCTTGCGCGATCGCTTTCGCTGCCAGTATTGCGGCGAGCAGCAGCTGCGCGGCGAGCTCACCTTCGACCACGTCGTGCCGCGCGCCGATGGCGGCCAGACCTCCTGGAGCAACATCGTCGCGGCATGCAGCCCCTGCAACGCGCGCAAGGCCCGGTTTCGCCAGAAGCCGTTGCGCGCGCCGTACGAGCCGACACAGCACGACCTCGTGGCGGCGCAGCGGCTGTTTCCGCCGAACTTCCTGCACGAGTCCTGGCAGGACTTCCTGTACTGGGACGTCGAGCTCGAGAAGTAGACCCAGCCGGCGGCGGTTGCGATCGCCGCCGACGCCTCTCATGCCGGCATCGCCCGGCGCCAGCTTTTCACGCGCAGACACCGTGGCATGTGGCGAGCCCAACGCGCTGTAAACGCGCCGGTTAAACCTGTGGCGGTTCGACTCCGTCTCTGCGCACCAATTCAAGCGGGTAAACGACTACGGCAGTCGGTGAGAGTGCCACTCTCACAGCCCGGGTTCGACTCCCGGTGCCCGCGCCATCGCATGCGCCTTTGCGCGCACTTTCAAACTTCGCCCGGATAGCTCAGCGGTAGAGCGGCACGTTGAAGGCGTGCGCGTCGGTGGTTCGATTCCATTTCCGGGCACCATCTCTTGCGTCGCCGTTTGGCGACGGAAGCCGAAGCATGCTGCCATCGTCTAGCGGTCAGGATCACCGGTTCTCGACCGGTCGACGCGGGTTCGAGTCCCGCTGGCAGTGCCAATCGCCCACGTAGCTCAGTGGATGAGCACCTCGCTACGAACGAGAAGGACGCAGGTTCGACTCCTGCCGTGGGCTCCAGACTTGCTCCCTTCGTCTAGCGGTCAGGACGCTGGCTTTTCAGGCCAAGAACATCGGTTCGAGTCCGATAGGGAGCACCACAGGCGCGTCGCCAAGTCGGTCAAATCCCCGCTTTCGTCTAGTGGTCAGGACACCGGGTTGTGGACCCGGGAACGCTCGGTTCGATTCCGACAGGCGGGACCAATTCGGGAGTGAAGCTCAAATGGACGAGCGCCGGTTTCCAAATCCGGAGGCTCCAGGTTCGAGGCCTGGCTCTCCCGCCAACATCGGCGTGGCACTTGAACAGGCAAGAGCAGACTGCCATCAGATGCTTCATCTCGGTATGCAGCCAGTGACGGCTGGCAAAGGAAAGGTGCTGCGATGTTCGCGCTGACTTTTCTGGGAACCTCGGCAAGCGTGCCGTCTCCCGAGCGCAATCACCCGGGCATCCTCGTCGAGGCCAGCGGCAGCCGTATTCTGGTCGATTGCGGCGAGGGAACGCAGCGCCAGTTGCTGCGGAGTGGCGCCGGCTTTCGACGGCTCGATCGCCTGTTGCTGACGCATGGCCATTTCGATCATGTGCTCGGCATCCCCGGCCTGTTTTCGACGCTCCGGTTGCGGCAGAGCTCGGATGCGATGACCATCCATGGCGGGCCGGGCACGCTCGATGTCGTGGTCCGCATGCTGGCGGGGCTTTGGGGCGAGGGCAGCGCGCCGATCCCGCTCGATCTGGTGCCATTGACCGAGGGACGCGTGTTAGACGCGGGCGACTTCACCATCGATTGTTTTCCGGTCCGCCACCGCGATACGGACAGCTTCGCCTTCTCGTTCCAGAGCGCGATGCGCCGGCATCTCCTGGTGGACCAACTCGTGGCGCTGCGGGTGCCTGATGGGCCGGTTCGCAGGGAGCTCGCCGAGGGACGGCAGGTGACGTTGGACGATGGCCGCACCATCGACCCGGAGCAGGTGCTTGGCCCCGCCGAGGGACGCAAGAAGCTCGTCATCGTCGGCGATACCGAGACCACCGAGGGGCTGGCCGACCACGTCAGCGACGCCGATCTGCTGGTGATAGAAGCGACGTTTCTTCAGCGTGACGCAGCGACCGCGCGTGACTACGGACATTTGACGGCCGGCGAAGCTGCCGCGCTCGCGGCGCGGAGTGGCGTCAAGCAACTCGTCCTCACGCACATCTCGGGCCGCTATCCTGACGAGGACATCCTGGCCGAGGCGACGGCGAGTTTCGCCAACAGCCGGGTCGCCAGCGACTTCGACCGCATCACGATCTGAAGCAAGCTCACGGTCCATGGTGGCGAACGCCTGCGGCCGTGCTCGCGAGACCAAGCCGTGACCGCACCAGCAACCTTTCATTAACCCGACTCACGCAGCCTCGTCATAGGCCGTCTGGATGGGCCGCTTGCAGAAGGCCGCCACACGCGTGACGATGTGGCGGCCTTTTGCGTCTTGCCACGCGAAGGGAGACGACCGATGGACTACGGCGCCTTCACCGACGCCAGCCTGAAGATGATGTACGAAGCCGTCCGCGGCGCACTCCAGGCGGACGATGCGTTCGAGGCCAACGACGAAGAACCAAAATTCCGGGTCCGCACGACACCCGAATGGAAACGCCACGCCGGCAGCCTCGAGGCCGAGATGCTAAAGCGCGGGCTCCCGCTCGACATCATCGATTGGACAGGCGGACAGGGAGAGTTGCCGCTGGCGTAAGGCTGTGCCTGACGAGAGTAGGTTGACGTCAATTGATCGCGTGGTACGGGCGCGCCGCAGGAGGCTGTCACCCATGTCCTAGGTACGATCTGTTACCCATGTCGCCGGGCCGGACAGGGATTGCTTGGTGAGCGCGGAGGGACTCGAACCCTCGACCCCATGATTAAAAGTCACGTGCTCTACCGCCTGAGCTACGCGCTCACTCACCTGAACATCGGATCCGGACCGAGCGGTGAAACCGCTCCGGATCATGCTCCAGCCCGCGCTGTGTAGGGGGCAGGGCCCATCGGGTCAATAGCCGATGGGCAGTCAATTGTGCACCGTTGCGGCGGATTTGCCGTTCCAATGCCTGTGCTTAGGGCTGTTTCTTGAAGTAGCTCAGTTGTCGCGGTGGATTTCCGAGCCGACCGGCTGCTGCGGGGCGGCGACCGAAGGCAGGCTGACCGGGCGCAGCCCGATCAGTTCAGCGGTGCGGATCGCGCTGTTGCGCCAGAACGCGAACTCGTTGATCCGCGAATTCTCCAGGATCGCGATCGCGACCGCCGCCAGGAACGGCAGGCTCTGCAACACCAGGACGCCGGCGAAGATGTAGATCTCGCGCACCTGCTTGTAGCCGTTGGTGACGACCAGCACGATGGCGCCGATCAGGAGCAGCACGCCGATCACAGCTTCCCAGAACGCCTGGAACTCGATCGACATCCGCGACAGGCCGCCCTTGGAGGTGCGGGCGAAGGCGAGATGCTCGGTGATCAGGCCCTGCGCCACCGCGCGCGACACCGTCCACTGCACGCTCATCGCCGCGATCATCGCGCCCAGCATCTGGCCGGCCTTGATGTTCACCCGCAGCCGGTAGAGCGCGACGAAATGCACCAGCGAGACGACGAAGGAGGCGATGATCGGCAGGGTCAGGATCTTGTCGGGGATCGCGATATCGGCGAAGGCGACGATCGGCACCCAGATCAAATTGAGGATCGCGACCACGACGCCGAGGCTTTCGGCGCCGAGCCAGTTCAGCCAGCCGAGCGAGAATTCGCGGCGCTGATCCGGCGTGAGCCGACTGGCGCCGGGCAGGAAGCGCCGCCAGTGCTTCTTGACGATCTGGAAGCCGCCATAGGCCCAGCGATGGCGCTGCTTCTTGAAGGCTTCATAGGTGTCGGGCAGCAGGCCTTCGCCATAGCGCACATTGGTGTAGTGCGTGAGCCAGCCCGCCTGCTGGATCGAGAGGCCGAGATCGGTGTCCTCGCAGATCGTGTCGCTCGACCAGCCGCCGACCTTGTCCATCGCCGCACGGCGGATCAGGCACATCGTGCCGTGCACGATGATGGCGTTGAACTCGTTGCGCTGGACCATGCCGATGTCGAAGAACCCGGCATATTCCCCGTTCATGATGTAGTGCATCAGCGAGCGGTCGCCGTCGCGATGCTCCTGCGGCGCCTGCACCAGGCCGACGCGGGGATCGGCGAAGGCCGGCACGAGATCCTTCAGCCAGTCCGGGTGCACGACATAGTCGGCGTCGATGATGCCGATGATCTCGGCATCAACAGCGGTGCGCTCCATCGCGATGCGCAGCGCGCCGGCCTTGAAGCCCTGTACCTTCTCGGCATTGATGAACTTGAAGCGTTCGCCGAGTTGCCGGCAGTGATCCTGGATCGGCCGCCAGAACTCGGGGTCGGGCGTGTTGTTGATGATGCAGACGCACTCGAAATTCGGATAGTCGAGCCGCGACACCGCGTCGAGCGTCTGCTTCAGCATCTCGACCGGCTCGTAATAGGCCGGGATGTGGATCGAGACCTTGGGGAACTGGACGTTCTCGCCGATCGTGGCGGGCGCGAGCGGCGCGCTCTTGCCGATCAGCCGGCGCGGGCCGCGGCCGAACGCCACCGCGGCGATCTCCTCGATCCGCGCCATCGCGATCAGCACCAGCGGCACCAGCAGCACCAGACCGAGCGTGAGCGCGAACGCCGAGCCCCAGACGAAATAATGCGTGGTCCAGTATGAGAACACGGTCGCGACCCAGGCGCCGACGCCATTGGCCGCGGCCGACAGCACCAACGCCTGCATCACAGTCGGCTGGTCCAGCCGCAGGATCGGCAGCGACATGAACAGCCCGACCAGGACGGCGACCAGCGCGATCTTCCAGTAGTTCAGGTCGGTGACAGGGCCGGTCCAGGCGAACTTCGCCTCGCGGTCGGCATTGAGGATGCCCCAATAGGGACCGACGCCGCCTTCGAAGAATTTCCAGGGCTGATCGATGGATTCGACGATGTTGTAGTCCATGCCGATGGCTTCGGCGCGGGTGACGAAGTTGCGCAGCACCGTGGCCTGCTGGAACGCGCCGGGCTCGGCGTTGCGAAGATTGTAGCCCTGGCTCGGCCAGCCGAATTCCGCGATCAGGATGCGCTTGCCAGGGAACGAGTCGCGCAGCAGGTTGTAGCGGTCGACCGCCTGGTCCACCGCCTGCTTGTCGGTGAAGTTTTCCCAGTAGGGCAGCACGTGGGCCGCGACGAAATCGGCCGAATTGGCGAGCTGCGGATGGTCGCGCCAGATGTTCCAGATTTCACCCGTGGTGACGGGAACGCCGACCGACTTCTTGACCCGCTGAATCACCTTGACCAGCCGCTGCACGTTGTTTTCGGCGATCGCCAATTTCATGGCTTCGGCCCGCTTGTCCTCGGGCTGCGCGTCGGCGTCGTGAAGACGTTGCGCTTCCTCGCGCAGGATGCGCTCGGATTCCTCCGGCGGCACGCCGATCTCAGGCACCGTGCCGAGGTTTTCCAGCGGGACTTGCTCGCCGCGGAACACGGTCTCGTTGCCGACCACGATGCCGATGACATTGCTGTTGCGCTTCGCAAGGCCGATCGCGGCTTCGATTTCGCGATTGTTGCGGTTGGCGTCCTTGTCGATCCACGCGCCGACCGTGACCTTCATGCCGAACTCGGCGGCAACCGGCGGCACCAGCTCGTTGCCTTCCGTCGACGAATAGAGACGGACCGCCTTGGTGAGCGTCGACAGCTTTCTGAGATCCGCGCGCACCTTCTCGGTGTCGGCCGCGACATCGGCGACGGTGTGGCCCGATTCGAACGGCGCGTAGGACAGGCTCGGCAGCGTGCCACGGAAATCGGGCGCCGACTGCTTCTCCTGGAAGAGACCCCACAGGGCGGCGTGGGCGGCGGTGACAAGCAACAGGACGGCGACGACGGCGCGCATCGCGGTTAAACCATACGGGGCCTGAGATTGAGGACTAAGCGAACCCGTCCCCTGGGTTCGACCAACATGGCGGCGGATGCAAGGATATCTCCGCCAGACGATTTAACAACTGGTATGCGGCGATGGCGTTTTAAGGGCGCAAGCCGTTCCAGCCGCGAAAAAATCGCGGCCGGCCCCGGTCGTGTGACGGGCTTATTTCGAGGCCGGCGCCGGTGACGCCGACGGGGTCGGCGCAGGCGAGGGCGAGGCTGCCGGCGCGGGTGCGGCATTGCCGGCGGTCGACGGCGCCGGGCTGGGCG
>NZ_DDOP01000028.1:0-45707 GCF_002341725.1 Bradyrhizobium sp. UBA2491 | reverse complement strand
GAGCGGGATGCGCGGCTGGCGCGGCGGCGGGTGGTGGCGCCTGCGGGTGCGGCGCGGCTGCTGGCGGTGCCGGATGTGCGGGTGCGCCCGGCGCGGGGCGTTCCGGCCGCGGCTTCGGCTTTCCGTCAGGTCCGGTTTCTTCCTTTGGCTGCGCCTGTGCGACGACCAGCGGCGAGGTTTGTGCGTGCGACGCTGAAGTGGCGAACTGCATCACCGTCAGCGCAGTCGTGGCAAGCAGCACGAGACGAAGCTTTGTCATGGTCTTTGGAGTCCCCGGCGGAAAAGTCTGGGCAGGAAGGAAACAGAGAGCCGAACAATTCGGCAGCACGATGAATTGCCAGCCGTTGGGCCGGATTGTGGCGAGCGCCGAATCATCGGCCAAGTTTATTTCGACATTATAACGGGTTGCATGCGCGTTTGTTCACGACGCATTCAGAAGAAACGCTTGGACACACTTGCAATCGACGGGGAACTGCGGCGCGCGGTGTCTCACCGGGTGGCGGGTCGATCTGTCGCAGGCGGCGGGCGGGGTGCCGCGGCCGGTCCGCGCAGCGATGATTCGTCGGGGGTCTTGCCGGGCAATTCGTCCGGCCGCGGCGGCTCGCCGGGTTCGCGCACCGGCGGCGGAATTTCCGGCTGCGGGTTGCCCGGTGGAACCCCCGGGGGTGGCTCGCTCGGCGTGCCCGGTGTGGCCGGCGGAATCTCCGGAGGCTCGATCGGCATTGTATCGAGCCCTTGCGTCGCGTCGTGCACGTTGATCGCTCCGTTGGGATGCGAAGCGACAACGGACCGCGTGCTGGGGCGTTCCTCAACCGGGCGTGTGACAGACCGCCTCGATATTGTGCCCGTCGGGATCGAGCACGAATGCGCCGTAATAATTGGGGTGATAATGCGCGCGGATCCCGGGCGCGCCATTGTCGCGGCCGCCGGCCGCCATCGCCGCCGCGTAGAAGGCATCGACGGTGGCGCGGTCCTTGGCGATGATGGCGATATGTACCGGCTTGTCCATCGCGCCTTCGCCGCCGATCCAGAAGTCCGGCTTGCCGTTGGCGCCGAAGCCCGCCGCGGGCGCGTGCCCGGTCACCTCCGCCGGCACTTCCATGATCAGGCTGTAGTCGAGCGGCGCCAGCGCCGTCTGGTAGAACGCCTTCGCGCGTTGATAGTCGGAGACCGAAAAGCCGATATGGTCGATCATCGCGTGGCTCCCTTGTCGTGAGGCATTTGCATCCCCGATCTCGATTCGCCTCTGCCTTGGAGAGGTCGCTTTGCACCCGAGCGCAAAGCAGGTCGCAATCTGTTCTTTCGGCAGCTACCGTTACCTGCGGCTGCACCTCATTCCAACCATCCGCTTTGACGCATGGCGCGCGCGGTTCACTCACTCCGCCGGCGCCTGGTCCCGCCGCAGCCGGCGCGAGCGCGCGGCCTTGTGCAGCACGCGCGAAAGCTGTTCGGCCGAGTAGGGCTTCTGTAGCAACTCGAAGCCGCCGCTGCCTTGTTGCGACAGCACCTGGCTGTAGCCGGAGGCGAGCACGATTGGCAGGTCGAGCCGCTGCCGGCGGATCTCCTCCGCGAGCTCGATGCCGCTCATGCCGGGCATCACGACGTCGGTGAACACGAGGTCGAACCGGCCTGAGTCAATGGCAAGCTCCTCCAGCGCGTGGGTGGCGTTCTCCACCAGCACGCAGGTGCAGCCGAGCTGGGTCAGCGTGTCGGCGGCGAACTTTCCGACCTCGGCATTGTCCTCGACAATCAAGACCGATGCGTTGGTCCCATCGACCGGCAGCGCATCGTCGGCGAGCGGCGACGGGGTGTCGTGGTCGCCGACGACGCGCGGCAGATAGAGCGTGAAGGTCGTGCCCTTGCCGACTTCGCTGGTGACATCCACCTCGCCGCCGGACTGCTTGGCGAAGCCGAACACCTGCGACAGGCCGAGGCCGGTGCCCTGGCCGACCTCCTTGGTGGTGTAGAACGGCTCGAAGATCCGGCCGAACAGCTCCTGCGGAATTCCGACGCCGGTGTCGGTCACCGTAACCGCGACATGGCCGTGCGCGCTCGGCGCGCCGGCCACGTTGGCCGGCAGGCTGCTCACCGGGCGGACCGCGATCGTGAGCCGGCCGACGCCATCCATGGCGTCGCGCGCATTCACCGCCATGTTGATCACGGCGGTTTCGAACTGGCCCGCATCGGCGTTGACCAGGCAGATCTCGTCGGGCACCTGCGCTGCGATCTCGATCCGCGAGCCGATCAGGGGGGCAATCATCTCGCACAGGGTCCGGACGTTCTGGCAGGCGTCGAACACTTCGGGCTTGAGGGCCTGCCGGCGCGCGAACGCCAGCAGCTGGTTGGTGAGCTTGGCGGCACGGTTCACGGTGTTGGAGATCGCGTCGATGTAGCGCTGCCGCCGCGGCTCCGGCAGGTCCGGCCGCCGCAACATGTCGACCGACGCGCGGATCACGGTGAGCAGATTGTTGAAATCGTGCGCGACGCCGCCGGTGAGTTGCCCGAGCGCTTCCAGCCGCTGGCCATGCCGCAGCGCATCCTCGGCCTCGATCCGCCGGTTGGCCTCCTCCTCCAGGCGCTCGGTTCGCTGGTAGGCGAGCGCCAGCAGGCCAAACAGCAGGGCTGTGGCCGGGATGCCGAAGATCAAATGCTGGGCCATGGTCGTGATCCAGCGCGCCCGGATCGCCGAGGTTTCGAGGCCGGCGCTGACATAAAGCGGGTATTCGGGCAGCCGCTCGTAGCGCATGCGCCGTTCGATGCCGTCGACGGGGGAGCGGATCGTCATGGTGCCGGCCAGCGGATTGGCGGCCATTTGTTGTCCCAGCGGCCCGCTCGGCTCGAATCTCGCCTGGTGGTCGACGACCGGGAAGTGCGCCAGCACGGCGCCATCGGTCCGGATCAGCGCCAGGAAGCTGCCGGGCTCGCGGCCGATCCGGGCGTAGAAATTCTCGAAATATTCGGGAAGCACCGAGGCCTGGATCACGCCGGCAAAGCTGCCATCCTCATTGTTGCGGCGCCGGCCGACGCTGAAGAATCGCGCGCCCTGATAGGGCAGCCGCGGCGTCAGCACCTCGCCGATGAAGGTGCCGATGTTGCCCTGGGCATGGATCCGGAAATAGTCCCGGTCCGAGAAATCGACGTCGGGGGCCGGCTCGACCAGGCTGTTGACGAGCGCCCGGCCGTTGGCATCGAACACCCAGAGCGACTTCACCTGGGGAAGCGCCTCGGCGACCTGGCGCAGCCGGTCGTGTAGGTTCTTCTCGTGCGCGACGATCTCGGCATCGCTCATGCCGCGGACGACCTCGGTGACCTCGGACAGGCTGCGGTCGATGGTCTCGAACACCTTGAGCGCGTGCTCATGGGTGACATCGAGCGTCCGCTGGATCTCCTGGTCGGCGGCCTCACTGTTCGAGATCCGCGACATCGCAGATGCGAAGCCGAACAGCGCCAGCGGAAGGGCCAGCGAGGCGGCCATCATCCATTGCAGCAGTCTCAGCGAATTGCGTTGTGCGGGTTGCACGGGCGCTCCGGCTCCTTGCGGACCTTAACGCAAACCGTTGCGCTGGAGAAACCCAAACCCGGCCGCCGGAGGGCGCCGCGGGCGTACGGTCGCCGTCGCCGCGTCCGGCCGGGCCGCGCACACAGGCCGTCCGCCGCGATCACGCCCCCGTTAACAAGACAGCTTCAGTCAAGCGGAAAATCGGCCGGGATGCCGATCGCAGGTGCTGTTTTTAGGAGTTCTAAAACCTCTCACGGGCAAATGCTTGACCCTGTGACTACCTGCTGAAAAACAGGCCGGATGACAGGCGATCCAAACACCACCCAGGACAGTTTTCGGGACACCCGGCTCGGACATGCGGATCGCGGTTTTGTCGGCAGGATCGTCAGGCTCGATGCGCTCGTGACGGGCTCATCGCTCTCCCCGCAGGAGCTGGAGCAGCGCCTGGTCGAGATGGGATTTGTGGAAGGCGCGCGCGTGGAGATCCTGCACGAGGGGACGATCCGGAGGGACCCGATCGCGGTGCGCGTCGACAGCATCACGATCGCGCTGCGCCGGAGTGAAGCCATGGCCGTGATCGTCGAATGACAACTGCATCCTTGCGTCTGGCGCTGGTCGGTGCGCCGAACACCGGCAAGACGTCGCTGTTCAACCGGTTGACCGGCAGCACCCAGAAGGTCGCCAACTATCCCGGCGTCACGGTCGAGCGCAAATCCGGCGGCTTCGTCACGCCGGAGGGCCGCAGCGTGACCGTGCTCGACCTGCCGGGCACCTATTCGCTGCGTGGCCGCAGCCCGGACGAGGAGATCACCCGCGACATCGTGCTCGGCCGCTTCGAGGGCGAGGCGGTGCCCGATCTGATGCTGTGCGTCGCCGACGCCACCAACCTGCGGCTGACCTTGCGGCTGGTGCTCGAGCTGAAGCGGATCGGCCGGCCGATGATGCTGGTGCTCAACATGATCGACATCGCCAAGCGCCGCGGCGTCACGATCGATCTCGACCGGATGTCGCAGGAGCTGGGGCTGCCGATCGTCACCTCGGTCGCGGTCCGCAAGGGCGGTGTCGACGAGCTGCTGAAGCGGACCGACGAATTCCTGTCGAAGTCGCATGAAGCGGCGGCCAGCGAATGGACCGCGCCGACGATCGCCGATCTCAAGGCGGCGCAGCGCGAGGCGGATCGCATCATCGCCGCTGTCGTGACGCTGCCGGCCAAGCCCGACACGCTGACCAACCGGATCGATTCCGTCGTGCTGCATCCGGTCTGGGGTATCGTGATCCTGGCCGTGATCCTGTTCGTGATGTTCCAGGCGGTGTTCACCTGGGCGCAGCCGGCGATGGAATTGCTGTCGGACAGCTTCGCCGCGCTCGGGCAGTTGATCCACGACATCCTGCCCGCGAACTGGAGCCTGTTGCAGAGCTTCCTGCAGAACGGCGTGATTTCGGGCGTCGGCAGCGTCATCGTGTTCCTGCCGCAGATCATCATCATCTTCCTATTCATCCTGCTGCTGGAAGATTTCGGCTACATGGCGCGCGCCGCGTTCCTGATGGACCGCATCATGGGCGGCGCCGGGCTGCATGGCCGCGCCTTCATTCCGCTGCTGTCGAGTTTCGCCTGCGCCATTCCCGGCATCATGGCGACGCGGGTGATCGACAATCCGCGCGATCGCCTGACCACGATCCTGATCGCGCCGCTGATGACCTGCTCGGCGCGGATTCCGGTCTACACGCTGATCATCTCCGCCTTCGTGCCGTCGACCACGCTGTGGGGCTTCGTCAATTTGCAGGGGCTCGTGATGTTCGGCCTCTATGCCGCAGGGATCACCAGCGCGCTGACGGTCTCGGCGATCGCAAAATTCTTCCTGTGGCGCGATCATGCGCCGGCGCCGTTCATGCTGGAATTGCCCGACTACAAGATGCCGCGGCTGCGCAGCATCGCGATCGGCGTGTTCAACCGCGCCAAGATGTTCCTGTACCGCGCCGGCACCACGATTCTCTCGATGATGGTGCTGATCTGGTTCCTGGCCTCGTTCCCGCAGGCGCCGGCCGGGGCCGAGGGGCCGGCGATCAACTACAGCTTCGCGGCGATGATCGGCCACGCGCTCGAGCCGCTGCTGCGGCCGATCGGCTTCAACTGGCAGATCGCGGTGGCGCTGATCCCGGGCATGGCGGCGCGCGAGGTCGCGGTCGCCGCGCTCGGCACCGTCTACTCGATCGAGGGCGGCAAGGAGGCGGCGGATGCGATCGGCCAGGTGCTGGCCCAGAAATGGACGCTCGCCACCGCGCTGTCGATGCTGGTCTGGTACATCTTCGCCCCGCAATGCGCCTCGACGCTCGCGGTGATCCGCCGCGAGACCGGCGGCGCGAAGTGGATGGTGGTGACGTTCCTGTACATGCTGGCGCTGGCCTATGCCGCGAGCTTCCTGACCTTCAACCTGGCGCAGGCGCTGGGGCTGCATTAGGCGGAGTGCTGCGTTCCGTCATACGGACCAGAGGTCGCAGCGGTTACAATGGGTCGAACGACGAAGTAGAGTTGATCCGGAGCGCATCACGCGCTTGCCTGCGAGACCACGCAATGTCGACCTTCGGCCTGGAGCGGGTATTCTCGCCGCGGAGCATCGCGGTGGTCGGTGGCAGCCCGCGACCGTCATCGCTCGGCGCGGCGGTGCTGCGAAACATCAAGGCAAGCGGCTTCGGCGGCAAGGTTGGCGTCGTCAACCGGCAATATGCCGATGTCGATGGCGTGCCGACCGTTCCGGATCTGAAGTCGCTCCCGTTCACGCCCGATCTCGTCGTCATCAGCGCGCCGGCGGCTGCCGTGCCGGAGATCGTGGCGGAGGCAGCCTTGGCCGGCGTCGCCGGTGCCGCGATCCTGTCGGCCGGTCTCGGCCACGGCGCGGGCTCGCTTGCGGACATCGCCGGGCAGACGGCGCGGCGCCACGGCATGCGTCTGATCGGGCCGAATTGCCTCGGCGTCATGGTGCCGCGTGCGAAGCTCAATGCGAGCTTCGCCTCGCATCAGCCGTCCGATGGACATGTCGCACTGATCTCGCAGTCCGGCGCGGTCGCATCGGCGATGATCGAATGGGCGGCGGAGCGGAGGCTCGGCTTCTCCGGCATCGCCTCGATCGGCGATCAGCTCGACGTCGACGTCGCCGACCTGCTGGATCATTTCGCGCTCGACGACCATACCAGCGCGATCCTGATCTACCTCGAGGCGGTCAAGGATGCGCGCAAGTTCATGTCGGCGGCGCGCGCCGCGGCACGGTTGAAGCCGGTCATCATCGTCAAGTCGGGGCGGATGGCGCAGGGCGCGATCGCCGCTGCGACCCACACCGGCGCGCTGGCCGGCTCCGATGCGGTCTATGACGCCGCGTTCCGCCGCGCCGGCATACTGCGCGTCTACGACCTGCGCCAATTGTTCGATTGTGCCGAGTTGCTCGGCCGCGGCTTCGTTCCGCGCGGCAACCGGCTGGCGATCCTGACCAATGGCGGCGGCCTCGGCATCCTCGCGACCGACCGGCTCGCCGAGCTTGGCGGCGTTCCCGCGACCTTGGCGACGGAGACGATCGAACGGCTCGACAAGATGCTGCCGCCGGGCTGGTCATGCGCCAATCCGGTCGACATCGCCGGCGATGCCGATGCCGCGCGGTATGTGGTGGCGCTCAACGCGTTGCTCGATGACGCCAACAGCGACGCGGTGCTGGTCGCGAATGTCGAGATGGCGGTGGCGCCGGCCGAGGGCATCGCCGAGGCGGTGGCGCAATGCGTCCGTGAGCGCAGGTCGAAGCGGAGCGCGGTTGCCGCACTGGTGCTCGCGGCGTGGGTCGGCGCCGACGAGCGCACCGGCGCGATCTTCGAGGCGGCGCGGATCCCGCATTTCCCGACCGAGGACGATGCGGTGCGCGCCTTCATGTATCTGGTGCGCTACCGCGAGGCCTCCACGGCACTCGCCGCAATTCCGCCCGGCGTTGCCTCGGTGTTCACGCCGGATACGGCGGCGGCGCGGCACGTCGTCTTGAACGCGTTGTCGGAGGGACGGGCCTGGCTCGACCCGGCCGAGATCGTCGCCCTGTTCGAGGCCTATCGGATCCCGATCGTGACGACCATCGTCGCCGACGGAGCCGAGGACGCCGCGGAGAAGGCGGCGCCGTTCCTGGCCGAGGGACATGCCATCGTGGTCAGGGTGTTCTCGCGCGACATCCGGCACGCCTCCGATGTCGGTGGCGTGATCCTCGATCTGCGCACCAGGGACAGCGTCGTCGAAGCGGCCAGGACGGTCATGGACCGCGCACGAAGCGCGCGGCCCGATGCCATCCTGCAAGGCGTGACGATCCAGCCGATGATCGTGCGCCGCGCGGCGCGCGAATTGATCCTCGGCATCGCCGACGATCCGACCTTCGGCCCGGTGATCGTGTTCGGGCGCGGCGGTCCCGCGGTCGAGGTGATCAATGACAAGGCGCTGGCGTTGCCGCCGCTCGACATGAATCTCGCCCGTGAGCTGGTCGGGCGCACCCGCGTCTCGCGGCTGCTCGGCGGCTATGGCGACGTGGCGGCGGTCCCGGCCGATGTGGTGCCGCTCACGCTGGTCAAGCTGGCGCAGATGGCGGCCGATATTCCCGAAGTCGCCGAGCTCGACATCAATCCGATGCTGGCGGATGAGAGCGGCGTGCTCGCGCTCGATGCGCGGGTGGCGATTCGCAAGCCCGCGCGGCTGTTTGCGGGCCATACGAGGCTCGCGGTCAGGCCCTATCCGTCGCAATGGGAGGGCGAGCTCGCGTTACGCGACGGCTCGCGCGTCACCGTGCGTCCGATGCGGCCGGAGGACGAGCCGATGGTCGATGGCTTCTTCAAGCGCGTGAGCGCCGAGGACCTCAGGCTGCGCTTCTTCCACGCCATGAAGGAATTCTCGCACGCCTTCATCGCGCGGCTCACCCAGCTCGACTATGCGCGCGCGATGGCCTTTGTGGCGCTCGACCCGGCGTCCGGCGAGATGATGGGCGCGGTGCGTCTGCATTCGGACTCGCTCTACGAGAACGCCGAATATGCGATCCTGTTGCAGTCCGATCTCAAAGGCAAAGGGCTCGGCTGGGCGCTGATGCAGCTCCTGATCCACTATGCGCAGTCGGAGGGCTTGCAGCGGCTGTCAGGCCAGGTGCTGACCGAGAACACCACGATGATCGGAATGTGCCGCGATCTCGGCTTCACCGTCACGATGGATCCGGAGGATCACAGCATCGTCGACGTCGTCCTCGACCTCCGCAAGCCGGGGGTCGCTGCGGTCGGTGCCGATATCCTGATCCGGCCGGCGGCGGCTGGGCGCTGATATAAACGCCAGCCGCCGTTGCGTCGGATCAGATCTGGCGTTCGACCATCTTGAACTTGAGCTCGGCGATCGCTTCCGAGGGATTGAGGCCCTTCGGGCACGCCTTGGCGCAGTTCATGATGGTGTGGCAACGATAGAGGCGGAACGGGTCCTCGAGATTGTCGAGCCGCTCGCCGGTCGCTTCGTCGCGGGAGTCGGTGACCCAGCGCGTCGCCTGTAGCAGCGCAGCGGGGCCGAGGAAGCGTTCGCTGTTCCACCAGTAGCTCGGGCACGAGGTCGAGCAGCAGGCGCACAGGATGCACTCGTAGAGGCCGTCGAGCTTCTCGCGGTCCTCGTGGCTCTGCTTCCATTCCTTCTGCGGCGTCGGCGTCGTGGTCTTGAGCCACGGCTCGATCGAAGCGTACTGGGCGTAGAAATTGGTGAGGTCAGGGACGAGATCCTTCACCACCGGCTGATGCGGCAGCGGATTGACCTTCACCGCGCCGCCGGCGCCGACATCGTGCATCGACTTGGTGCAGGCCAGGGTGTTCTGGCCGTCGATGTTCATCGCGCAGGAGCCGCAAACGCCTTCGCGGCAGGAGCGGCGGAAGGTCAGCGTCGGGTCGATGTGGTTCTTGATCCAGATCAGACCGTCCAGCACCATCGGACCGCAATCATGGGTGTCGACATAGTAGGTGTCGACGCTCGGATTCTTGCCGTCGTCCGGATTCCAGCGATACACACGAAATTCGCGGGTCTCGGTGGCGCCGGCCGGCTTAGGCCAGGTCTTGCCGCCGGAAATCCTCGAATTCTTCGGAAGTGCGAATTCAACCATGTCTGCTCGCCTTCGTTCTCAGTAGACCCGCGCCTTCGGCGGGATGTACTGCACGTCATTGGTCATCGTGTAGCTGTGCACCGGACGGTACTCGATCGCGGTCTTGCCGGCCGGATCGATCCAGGTCAGCGTGTGCTTCATCCAGTCCTTGTCGTTGCGGTCTGGGAAGTCCTCACGCGCATGCGCGCCGCGGCTTTCGGTGCGGTTGGCCGCCGAGTCCATCGTCACGACCGCCTGCACGATCAGATTGTCGAATTCCAGCGTCTCGATCAGGTCGGAATTCCACACCAGCGAACGGTCCGAGACCGAGATGTCGCCGACGCCGCCATAGACCTTGTGGATCAGGTTCTGGCCTTCCTGCAAAATGTCGCCGGTGCGGAACACCGCGCAATTGTTCTGCATCACGTGCTGCATGCTGTCGCGCAGCTTCGCGGTCGGCGTGCCGCCGGAGGCGTGGCGGAAGTGATCGAGCCGGCCGAGCGCAAGGTCGGACGAATCCTTCGGCAGCTCGGGCTGCTTGGCGTTCGCGGTCAGCTTGTCGGCGAGGCGCAGCGCCGCTGCGCGGCCGAACACCACGAGGTCGATCAGCGAATTGGAGCCGAGGCGGTTGGCGCCATGCACCGACACGCAGGCGGCTTCGCCGATCGCCATCAGGCCCGGCACCACCGAATTGTCGTCGCCGTTGCGCTTGGTCAGCACCTCGGCGTGATAGTTCGTGGCGATGCCGCCCATGTTGTAGTGCACCGTCGGCACGATCGGGATCGGCTCGCGGGTGACGTCGACATTGGCGAAGATCTTCGCCGATTCCGAGATGCCCGGCAGCCGCTCATGCAGCACCTTGGGATCGAGGTGATCGAGGTGCAGGAAGATGTGATCCTTCTTCTTGCCGACGCCGCGGCCTTCGCGGATCTCGATCGTCATCGCGCGCGAGACGACGTCGCGCGAGGCGAGGTCCTTGGCCGAAGGCGCGTAGCGCTCCATGAAGCGCTCGCCCTCGGAGTTGACGAGATAGCCGCCTTCGCCGCGGGCGCCCTCGGTGACGAGGCAGCCCGAGCCGTAGATGCCGGTCGGGTGGAACTGGACGAACTCCATGTCCTGCAACGGCAGGCCGGCGCGCAGCACCATGCCGCCGCCATCGCCGGTGCAGGTGTGCGCCGAGGTGCAGGAGGCGTAGGCGCGGCCGTAGCCGCCGGTCGCCAGGATCGTGGTCTGGGCACGGAAGCGATGCAACGTGCCGTCGTCGAGCTTGAGCGCGATCACGCCGCGGCAGACGCCCTGGTCGTCCATGATCAGGTCGATGGCGAAGAATTCGATGAAGAACTCGGCCGCGTGGCGCAGCGACTGGCCGTACATCGTGTGCAGCATGGCGTGGCCGGTGCGGTCGGCGGCGGCGCAGGTGCGCTGCGCCTGGCCCTTGCCGTAATCCATGGTCATGCCGCCGAACGGGCGCTGGTAGATCTTGCCGTCCTCGGTGCGCGAGAACGGCACGCCCCAATGCTCGAGCTCGTAGACCGCGTCGGGCGCGTTGCGCACCATGTATTCGATCGCGTCCTGGTCGCCGAGCCAGTCCGACCCCTTCACGGTGTCGTACATGTGCCAGCGCCAGTCGTCCTGGTGCATGTTGCCAAGCGAGGCCGAGATGCCGCCCTGCGCCGCAACGGTGTGCGAGCGGGTCGGGAACACCTTGGTGATGCAGGCGGTGCGCAGGCCCGCTTCCGAGCAGCCGACCACGGCGCGCAGGCCCGCGCCGCCGGCGCCGACCACGACGACGTCGTAGGTGTGGTCCTGGATCGGATAGGCCTTGCCGTTGGTCGCCGGACCACTGCCGTTGGTGGTCTTGCCGTTAGCTTCTCCAGCCATGGGTTAAACTCCCGACGACAATTTGAGGATTGCGTAGATCGAGGCCATGGCGACCGCGACGCAGAAGAAGTTGTTCGCCATCACGCTGGCGATCTTCAGCTTCTCATTGTGGATGTAGTCTTCGATCACGACCTGCATGCCGATCTTCATGTGCCATGTGCTGGCGATGATGAAGAGCAGCAGGATGATGGCGATCGGGATCGAGCCGAGGATTTGCGCCGCGCCGGCATGATTGCGGCCGATCAGCATGATCATCACGACGATGACCGGGACGATCAGCAGCGTCATCGCGACCGCGGTGAGGCGCTGACGCCAGAAATCCGAGGTGCCGGTATGCGCGGAGCCGAGGCCGCGGACGCGCTCCAGCGGCGTCCGCATTGAGGGGCGGCTGCTCATCGTCCACCCCCGACGGCGTAGGCAATGATCCAGACCAGCACGGTCAGCGAGATGCCGGCGACCAGCGCGCCCCAGGTCAGGGCTTCGCGCTCATTGGCCTTGAAGCCGTAGCCGAGGTCCCAGACGAAATGCCGGATGCCGCTGCACAGATGGTGCATCAGCGCCCATGTATAGCCGAACACGATCAGCTTGCCGATCGCGCTGCCGGTGAAGGCCTGGACGTTGGCGTAGGCGGTCGGGCCGGAGGCGGCTGCGATCAGCCACCAGGCGACCAGCAGGGTGCCGAAATAGAGGGCCACACCGGTGGCGCGATGGACGATGGACAGCGCCATCGTCAGGGTCCACCGGTAGGTCTGCAAATGGGGTGAAAGGGGTCGTTCGATCCTGGCGGTCATCGGCGGGCTTTGTGTTGTGAGGGACCGCGGCCGGCCCATCGGGGAACGCGGTAGACGAATTCTATTTACGGAGTCGTACCTCGCCGCGCAACGGCCAAATAGCCTTCGGTCGAACCGAAGTTCATTGTTAGACTTGCCGAATTCTGGTTGATCCGCAGTGTGGTATACCAGATGCAAGGTCGACTGAACTAAGAAGTGAATCCATATTCCGGCCTCGTTGAAGAGCCATCGGAAGGCGCAAGGACGCGGACCGGAAGCCGCCGGTTTTGCCCCATTGTTCCACCAGATAATCGACAAATGCCCTGATCTTAGGCGATCGGGCCGGCGACGGCCGAAGCAACGGATTCGCTGCCACTCGCATCGGTTCGTGGCTGGGTGAGAGGCGCCGCACGCCTGTACCTGCAATCCCTGGACTGCATCTGTCGAACCGACCTGTTGATCATGCCGTCGCCATACCGCACCGCGTCAATCCGTGCGCAGCGGCCATTCATCCAGAGCCGACCCGATATGCGGAATTTGCGATTCGCCTTGGTCCGTCGACAACGCGTCACGCGAGACGTTGCATGAGCACCTGCGCGATGGCGCCGATACTCCCGAATCCGAAAAGCGGCTATTGCTCGCGACGCGCAGTCGCGAAACGTCGCCGAAGCACCTGCTCCGGCAACACGCACCCCGATGCTGCACGAAGAAGATGATGGCCGGCCTCGATCCCAGCGAATTGCTCGAACTCGCACTGTTGCTGATTGCGGTCGGCGCGCTGTCCGGCTTTCTTGCCGGCCTGTTCGGCATTGGTGGTGGCGCGATCCTGGTGCCGGTGTTCTACGAATGCTTTCGCCTCGCCGGCGTCCCGCTCGAGGTGCGGATGCCGCTCTGCATCGGCACCTCGCTCGCCATCATCATCCCGACCTCGCTGAGTTCGTTCCGCGCCCATTATCGCCGCGGCGCGGTCGATATGGAGATCCTGAAGCGCTGGTGGCTGCCGATCGTGATCGGCGTCGCCGCCGGCAGCGTCACCGCGCGCTTCGCGCCGGAGCGATTGTTCAAGATCGTGTTCGTCCTGGTGGCCTGGTCGGCGGCGGCGCGGCTGCTGTTGGCGCGCGAGACCTGGAAATTCGGCGACGACGTGCCGAAAGGTTTCCTGATGCGCGTCTATGGCTTCTTCGTCGGCCTGCTCTCGACATTGATGGGCATCGGCGGCGGTCTGTTCGCCAATCTCCTGATGACCTTCTACGGCCGGCCGATCCATCAGGCGGTTGCGACCTCGTCCGCGCTCGCGGTGCTGATCTCGATCCCCGGTGCGCTGGGCTACGTCTATGCCGGCTGGCCCGCCGCCGCGCGCTTCCCCGACGTCGCCGCGCTGCAACTGCCGTTCGCGCTCGGCTACGTCTCGCTGATCGGCGCGCTGCTGGTGATGCCGACCACGCTCGTCACCGCGCCGCTCGGCGTGAAGGTTGCGCACGCGCTGTCGAAGCGGGCGCTGGAGGTGGCGTTCGGGGCCTATCTCTTTATCGTCGGCGGGCGCTTCGTGATCAGTTTGCTGGGCGGGCACTAGTCGCAGTTAGAGCGTTTTCGAGCGAAGTGGATACCGGTTCGCGTGAAGAAAACGCGTCAAGACAAGAACCTAGAGCCCGTTCCGATTCTATCGGAACGGAAACGACTCTAGTCCTTCAACCGGACCTCGCTGTTGCCCCAGTACCGCATATCGCCGACCCCCTCTATACGATCCATATCGGAGAGCGCCTTCAGCCGCGCCGCGGTCGCCTCATAGCTGATCGCCCAGCCAAGCTCCTTGAAGCGTTCTTCTGCCATGGTCACGAACCTCACGACCTTCAGCCAACGCGGCTTCAAAAGCGACAAGATCACCTCGTCGAGTTGATCTTCAGTCACTGAAGGCGGAAGTTTCACCTCGCTCCATGTCAGTTCGCCGCAGAGTATGCTTGGCTCTCGCTCCTCTGTGGGTGGCAGCAGGTCCGGATGTTGCTCGCAAATCGGAAGGAGAAGCTTGTCCTCGATGGCCGCGATGACCTCCTGAACCGAATCATGGAAACGAATCCGCTCCTGCTTGCCAAGCCCTGCGATGTTCCTTTCAGCCTCGTACATTGCGTCCAAAGCATCGAAGATCTGCAGACAGATCTTCTCGGCATACTCGCGGTTCATTTGGCCCTCGCGACGTCGTCGCGTCCCCTCAAGCCTTCGAATAAATGTCCTTGTACTTATCGCGCAGGATATTCTTCTGCACCTTGCCCATCGCGTTGCGCGGCAATTCGTCGACCACGAAGACGCGCTTGGGCATCTTGAATTTGGCGAGCCGTCCGTCGAGCGCCTTCAGCACCGCGGCCTCGCTGACATCGGCGCCCTTGCTGCACACCAGCACGGCGGTGACGCCCTCGCCGAAATCGGCATGCGGTACACCGATCACGGCGGATTCGATCACGCCGGGCATGGCGTCGATCTCGCTCTCGATCTCTTTCGGATAGACGTTGAAGCCGCCGGAGATCACGAGATCCTTGCCGCGACCGAGGATGTGGACGTAGCCCTTGTCGTCGATCTTGCCGAGGTCGCCGGTGATGAAGAAGCCGTCGCCGCGGAATTCGGCCTTGGTCTTCTCCGGCATCCGCCAGTAGCCCTGGAACACGTTCGGGCCCTTGACCTCGATCATGCCGATGGTGTCCCGCGCGAGCTCCTTGCCGGTCTCGGGATCGGTGACCCGCACCGAGACGCCGGGCAGCGCGAAGCCGACGGCGCCAGGCACGCGATCGCCCTCATAGGGGTTCGACGTATTCATGTTGGTCTCGGTCATGCCGTAGCGCTCGAGCACGGCGTGGCCGGTGCGTGCCGACCATTCGCGATGGGTGTCGGCGAGCAGCGGCGCCGAGCCCGAGACGAACAGCCGCATATGCTTGGTGGCGTCCTTGTTCAGGCCGGGGTTCTGCAACAGGCGGGTATAGAAGGTCGGCACGCCCATCATCACGGTGGCGCGGGCCATCAGCTTCAGGATCACGTCCGGATCGAACTTCGGCAGGAAGATCATCGAGGCGCGCGCGAACAGCGTGACGTTGCTCGCCACGAACAGGCCGTGGGTGTGATAGATCGGCAGGGCGTGGATCAGCACGTCCTTGTCGGTGAAGCGCCAGTAGTCGACCAGCGAATAGGAGTTCGAGGCGAGATTGTCGTGCGACAGCATCGCGCCCTTGGAGCGGCCGGTGGTGCCTGACGTGTAGAGAATCGCGGCGAGATCATTGTCGCCGCGCGGTACCGTGGCGAACGCCTTCGGCGCTTTGTCGGCGGCCTCGGTCAGCGAGCCCTTGCCGCTCGAATCGAGCGTCTCGACCTTGGCGCCCACCTTGGCGGCGATCGCCCTGATGCCGTCGAGCTTCGAGGGATCGCAGACCACGACCGTCGGCTCGGCATCGGTGATGAAGTATTCGAGCTCGTTCAGCGTATAGGCGGTGTTGAGCGGCAGGTAGACGCCGCCGGCGCGCACGGTGGCGAGATAGAGCACCAGCGCTGAGACCGATTTCTCGGTCTGTGCCGCGACCCGGTCGCCCGGCTTGACGCCGCGCTCGACCAGCACATTGGCCATCTGGCCGGCGCGCGCGATCAGATCGCCATAGGTGATGCGGCTGCCGTCGAGCTGCTCGATGGCGAGCCGGTTGGGGTCGTCGAGGCCGTCGAACAGGCGGGAAAACAGGTTGGCGTTGGTGGTCGTGTTCATGCAACATCCCCCGAGGGGCGAAAGGGCTGGAAACGTCTGGCTGGATTAGCAAAAACGCCCTTCGGAAAGCAACGGAGACAGTTTGCATGACAAATCATGGGAAACGCGTGGCCTGGGTCACCGGCGGCGGAACGGGGATCGGTGAATCCGGGGCGGAATTCCTGGCGGCGGACGGCTGGACGGTGGTGGTCTCCGGCCGCCGCAAGGAAGAGCTCGACCGCGTGGTGGGCAACATCACCAAAAAGAGCGGCAAGGCCGAGGCGATCCCGCTCGATGTCAGCAACAAGGCTGACGTCAACAAGGCGGCCGAGACCATCGTCGCCAAGCACGGCCGCATCGACCTGCTGGTCAACAGCGCCGGCATCAACGTCCCGAAGCGCAGCTGGGCCGACATGGAACTGGAAGGCTGGGACAAGCTGGTCGAGGTCAACCTCAACGGCGTGCTCTACTGCATGCGCGCGGTGCTGCCGACCATGCGCAAGCAGCAGGACGGCTGCATCATCAATGTCGCCTCCTGGGCTGGCCGCCACGTCTCGAAGATGCCGGGCCCGGCCTACACCACGACCAAGCACGCGGTGCTGGCACTGACCCATTCCTTCAACATGGACGAATGCGTCAATGGCCTGCGCGCCTGCTGCCTGTCGCCGGGCGAGGTCGCAACCCCGATCCTCAAGCAGCGGCCGGTGGTGCCGAGCGAGGCCGAGCAGGCCAAGATGCTGCAACCCGAGGATTGCGGCCGCACCATCGCCTTCGTTGCCAGCATGCCGGCACGGGTCTGCATGAACGAGATCCTGATCAGCCCGACCCACAATCGGGGATTCATCCAGACGCCGGCGAACCGGGATTAGGAAAGATGCGTAGGGTGGGTTAGCGAAGCGTAACCCACCATTTGCGCCGCGGCGCGATAAGAGGTGGGTCACGCCTTCGGCTAACCCACCCTACGATTTCTCTCACTCGCTGATCTCGTTCAGCTCCTTGCCGGTATGCTCCGGCACGAAGAAGAACACGCCGATCGCCATCGCGATCATCAGCACGGGGATGCAGAGGAACGCCAGCGCGAACGAGCCGGTGTGCTGCTGGAGCGCGATCGAGACGAACGGGAACAGCACGAAGCCGACGAAATAGGCGATCGCCCAGACCACGCCATTGGCGGCGCCGCGGATCCGGGTCGGAAAGATTTCCGCCGTCAGCGTCGTGCTCGGGCCCCAGAAGCCGAGGAAGCCGAGACACCAAGCGAGGCCGAACGCCCACAGCCAGACGCGATCCTCGGAATAGACCCAGAGCGTCATGAAGATCGCGCCTTCGATCAAGGTCACGATGAAGGTGCGGCGGCGGCCGATCTTGTCGATCAGCCAGCCGACCAGGCACAGGCCAAGGAAGCCGCAGAGGCCGTAGAACACGTAGAACAGGCTGTACTCCGCGGTCGACCAATGCTTCTCGGTCGACAGATACAGCGGCATCCAGGCACCGACCGTGCCGTAGATGCAGGTCGAGGCGCAGGCAACGAACAGTGCGACCAGTGTCGAGGGCAGCACGTCGGGCATGAACACCTGACTGATGCCGACCGATTTGGCCTTGGTGAACCAGTTGCGGTCGTCGTCGCTCACCGTGCCGCCGCGCGCCAGCGTCTCGGAGATGCGCCGCTTGCGGTCCTGCGAGCGCACCCAATAGGGCGATTCCGGACAGGTCGAGCGGATATAGATCGCGAGCAACGCGATGGCGCCGGGGACCATCACGGCGATACGCCAGCCGTAATTGGCGGCCACGAGGCCAGTGATCGCACCCGCGAGCGTGGCGCCGAGGCACCACGCCGAACGCGTGATGCTGATGACGCGGCCGCGCAAGCGCGCCGGCCAGGTCTCCGCCACCAGCATCGAACCGAGCGACCATTCGCCGTTGAGCGCGAAGAACAGCAGCGAGCGCGCGATCACGAACACCGCGAAGGTCGGCGACAACGCTGCGACCGGCATCAGCAGCGAGAACAGCGCGATGTTGACGGCGAGCAGCGTGCGGCGGCCATAGCGGTCGGCGAGCCACGGCCAGAAATAGAGCCCGGCGATTCCGACGAACAAAGCGATCTGCATGCCCGAGCGGTATTCCGGCAAGGTCAGCGCAAATTCCTTGATCACCATCGGCGCGATCAGCGCGAAGATCACGCCGTCCATGCCGTCGAAGCCCCAGCCGAGCGCGTTGGCGGTGGCGATGTGCCAGTGCGTCTTGGTGAGCTCGGTGCTAGCAGCGACGGCGCGGTAATTGGCGTATTGCAGATGCTTCTGTTCGAGCGGGCCGACGTCGCTGCCCGCATCGTTCACCGCGGACGCGGCCTGGCTGTCAGCCGTGATGCTGCTCATGTTTTGATTTCCCCCCGCTGCAACGTGTCACGAAGCTGCACGCGGGACTGAGGCTGAACCGATCGAGGCAGGTCGGCAAGCAAATTGCTCGCGGCGGTGCACTAATAAGGATCGGGGCTGCTCATGCGCGCTGCCCGTTATCGCGGCTGGCGAGTAGGTCGCTGCCGCCATCGTGCGCGCAAAATCGCGGGAGCCAAACGAATCCAACGGCCAATGGTTTCACGCATCACGATAAGTTATTCGAAGAAACCGTCCGAAAACCATCCCGTAGCTTGAACGACTGCGATGCGAGCCAGCACGCGCTTTGCGTCGTCGTTGATCCCACGCCGCCGGCGAACTCCGCCTGCCCAATCATCGGGAGATGAAAGATGTCCAAGCGTATTGCAACTCTGTCCGCTGTAGCCCTCGGCGCGCTGGCAATCACCGCCACCGTGATGGCGCCGGCCAATGCTGAAGACAAGAAGATGACGAAGAGCGAAATGTCCGGCGAGAAGACCGTCATGGTCGGCGGCGCGGCCATGTTCCCTTCCAAGAATATCATCCAGAACGCGGTCAATTCGAAGGATCACACCACACTCGTCGCCGCCGTGAAAGCGGCGGGCCTCGTCCCGACGTTGGAAGGCAAGGGGCCGTTCACGGTGTTTGCGCCGACCAACGCGGCGTTCGCCAAGCTACCTGCCGGCACGGTCGACAATTTGGTCAAGCCCGAGAACAAGGCAACCTTGACCAAGATACTCACCTATCACGTGGTGCCCGGCAAGCTCGAGGCGTCCGACCTCACCGACGGCAAGAAGCTCAAAACAGTCGAAGGCGAAGACCTGACTGTTAAACGTTCCGGCGACACGGTCATGATTGTCGACGCCAAGGGTGGATCCTCAACCGTGACTATTCCGAACGTCAACCAGTCGAATGGCGTGATCCATGTGGTCGACACCGTGCTGATGCCGGCGTCGTAGCACCGGGCGGCTCGATTTAGTCCATATTCGGACTTGCGACATAGCGAGCCGGGCGCCGCCCCGGCTCGCATTTTTGTGACCAGAGGAGGCGGCGTATATCGAATGGATGATACGTCCCCCCGTAACGGAACTCCGGTTCCGGGCGTATAAACCGGTAACGACCACCAGCAGAGAATTCCAATGACGAGCCTCGCCGTCAGCGACGACCACCGGGCAGAGACCGCGACGCCAGCCAAGGTCATCATCCAGCCGGTCTGGGTGCGCATGGTGCACTGGATCAACGCGGTTGCGATGATCCTGATGATCATGTCCGGCTGGCAGATCTACAATGCCTCGCCGCTGTTCGGCTTCACGTTCTCCTCGAACATCACGCTGGGCGGCTGGCTCGGCGGCGCGCTGCTCTGGCACTTCGCGGCGATGTGGCTGTTGATGGTCAACGGCCTGACCTATCTGGCGCTCGGTTTCGCCACCGGCCGCTTCCGCAGGAAGTTGCTGCCGATCACCCCGGGCGGCGTGATCGCCGACACCAAGGCGGCGCTGACCTTCAAGCTGTCGCATGATGATCTCAGCAAGTACAATTCGGTGCAGAAGCTGCTCTATGCCGGCATCATCATCGTCGGCGTCGTCATCGTGCTGTCCGGCCTGTCGATGTGGAAGCCGGTGCAGCTGCACTGGCTGGTGTCGCTGTTCGGCGGTTACGATTTCGCGCGTTACGTCCACTTCACCTGCATGGCGCTGATCGTCGCCTTCCTGGTGATCCATGTCGCGCTCGCACTGCTGGTACCGAAGAGCCTGCGCGCCATGATCATCGGGCGTTGAGGAGGATATTATGGGCCGTCTCCGAAAGCTCCTGATCCCCGGCGTCGACAAGAAGCTGCTGGTGCGCGATGCGGTGAAGACGATGCCGGAACTGACGCGCCGTCGTTTCATCACGGCGGGCACCAGCCTCGGCGCGCTGACGCTGTTGACCGGCTGCGACGTGGTCGATTCGTCGTCGGCGGAAGAATTGCTGAAGAAGGTCTCGAAATTCAACGACGCGGTGCAGGCCTGGATGTTCAATCCGGATGCGCTGGCGCCGACCTTCCCCGAGAGCATGATCACCAAGCCGTTTCCGTTCAACGCCTATTACGATCTCGACGATGCGCCCGAGATCGCGGCCGCGGACTGGAAGCTCGAGGTGCGCGGGCTGGTCGAGAACAAGAAGCCGTGGACGCTCGACGAATTGTACAAGCTGCCGCAGGTCAAGCAGGTGACGCGCCATATCTGCGTCGAGGGCTGGAGCGCGATCGGCAGCTGGACCGGCACGCCGCTGCGCGATTTCCTCAAGCTGGTCGGGGCCGACACCCGCGCGAAATATGTCTGGTTCCAGTGCGCCGACAAGGACGGCTACAATTCACCACTGGACATGCGCACGGCGCTGCATCCGCAGACCCAGATGACGTTCAAATTCGCCGACCAGATCCTGCCGCGCGCCTATGGCTTCCCGATGAAGATCCGGGTGCCGACCAAGCTCGGCTTCAAGAACCCGAAATACGTGCTCTCGATGGAAGTCACCAACGACTACAAGGGCGGCTACTGGGAAGATCAGGGCTATAATTCGTTTAGTGGGAGCTGATCTGCGGTCGTCCCGGCGAAGGCCGGGACCCATACTCCGCGGCAGCGGAAATAGGCAAGCGGGGCGACGCTTCCCTCCATCACAGCCATTCGTGGTTATGGGTCCCGGCCTTCGCCGGGACGACCAATCACGGCCCCACCTTCCGCTGAAGCGCCGACAGCAGCGCGCCCAGCGCCAGCATCGCGGCCGAGACGTTGAGCGCAACCGACAGATTGCCGACCGCATCCGTGATCGCGCCCACCACGATCGGGCCGAGCGTCTGGCCGATGCCGAAGGCGATGGTCATTGCCGCGATCGCAGTCGGCCAGGACTGCGGCGGGTAGTTGAAGCGCACGAAGGCGGTGGTCGAGCCGACCACCGCGAAGAAGGCGACACCGAACACCAGCGCCGAGACCGCCAGCAACAGCGGCGCATGCCCGAAGATCGGTAGTGCCGCGCCGAGCGCATTGACGCCGAGAATGATCGTGGTGGCGAGCCCGCCGCGGTCGAGCGCCAGCACCCGCCGCCAGATCCATGGCGTGACGAATGCGCTGACGCCGATCAGGCTCCAGAACGCGCTCTGCGCCACCGCGCCGCCGCCGCCGTCGCGCACATAGGCGATCATGAAGGTCATGTAGGCAATGTAGCCGGCGCCGAACAGGAAATAGGCGGCGAGGTAGATCAGGACGGGGGTGACCGCGAATTTGGTGCGTACGATGCCGCCGGCGGCGGTATCGGTATGGAGCGGTGCAAGCCACAGCGGCACCGTCATGATCGCGGCGAGCAGGGTCATCGCCCACCACACGATCCACCACGAGCCGGCGCCAAAGCCTTGCAGCACGAACGGTGCGATCAGGCCGGATGCCAGGATGCCGACGCCCGGCCCGGCATAGAACAGGCTGAGCAGGAAGTTGGCGCGTTCCGGCCGCGACTGCGCGATCGTTGCCGCCAGCGCGCCGCCGCCGACGAAGCCGACCGCGGCGGCGAGGCCGACCAGCAGGCGGGACAGGCTCAGCACGATGAAATTGCCCGAGATGGCGCACAGCGCCAGCGACAGCGCGCAGATCAGCGTCGACCAGCGCACCGATGCGGCGAGGCCGAAGCGCTGGATCAGGCGCGAGGCGAACAGCGCGCCGACCAGATAGCCGGCGGCATTGATCGTGTTCATGAAGCCGGCGGCCGAATAGGACCATGCCAGTGAGTCGCGCATGTCGGGCAGCACCAGCGAATAGGCAAAGCGGCCGATGCCGAGGCCGACCGTCGGTGCAAGCGATAGAATCAGGATCAGCCGCGCGGGATGCGCGTAGGATGGGGCGGGGGCTCTCACAATTCACTCCGGCAATCCCGCCATTGTGGCAGGCTGCGGCGGTCCTGCCCAGCGCCTCACGCGGCAACACTGTCTTGCGGATCGGGCAATCAGGCGATCAGGACCAGCGCGACGCCGATCACGGTCAGCAGGGTTCCGGCGACGATCCGCGGTGTGATCTCGACATGTTTGAGCATGACAGCACTCATCGCCACGGTGACCAGCGGATAGATCGCGGCGAGCGGCGCCACCAGCGTGATCGGTCCGTTGCGAACCGCGGCGAACAGGCTGAGCGCGCTGAGCCCGTTGCTGATCCCGGTGAGCGCAAACCAGAATCGGCCCTCGCGCGGCGCCTCCACCATGAAGCTGCCTTTGCGGATCCGCTGCACGCTCAGCACCACCAGCGAGGACATCACGTAGCCGACCAGGCAGGCCCATAGCGGGCTCGGCCAGATCGCAAGGCCGAGCTTGGCGATCGGCGGCACCACGCCGCGCACCACCGCGCTGGTGAGCGGCAGCAGCAGGGCCCAGCTCCGCCAGTGGCCGAGGTCGCGCGGCCGGTTCACGGTGATGACGGCCGCGCCCGCCACCGCGACGACGAGGCCGATGAGCTGCTGCGGTTGCAGCGGCTCGTGCAGCAGCACCACGGCGGCGGTGACGGCGAACAGCGGCGCCAGATTGCCCAGCGTCGAGGTGATCACGGGTCCGAGCGCCTGGTTCGAGGCGAAGGTCAGGAGCGTCAGCGAGGCCGGGAAGAACAGCCCGATCGCCATGAAGATCGGCAGGCCGCGCCAGACCACCGGCTCGCCATGCAGGATCAGCGGCGACAGCACCAGGAACAGCAAGGTGAAGGAGGGCACGCTGATCGCCGCACCCGACAGCGGTTCGACGGTGCGCAGGCCGAGCTGCGCCAGCACCACCCCGGCACCGAGGAAAATGGCCGAGGCAAAGGCGTAGACGATGGCTGCGGTCATGAGGTCCGTCTTGTTGGCTTCTTATTGGGCGCGGCTGGCTCTTTCCGGGCCATTTTGGCCCCATTGGGGTGCCTTGCCAATCGGTGCGGGGCGTTTTAGCACTCGCGCCGAATAATGGCGGGCATGCCCGATTGAGTGAGGTAACGACGATGGCGACCCATAAACTGCTGCTTCTCCCCGGCGACGGCATCGGCCCCGAAGTGATGGCCGAGGTGCAGCGCGTGATCGACTGGCTCAATGCGCAGGGCATCGCCAAGTTCGAGACCGAGCAGGGCCTGGTCGGTGGCTCGGCCTATGATGCGCACAAGGTGTCGATCTCGGAAGCCGACATGGCCAAGGCCACGGCGGCCGATGCCGTGATCTTCGGCGCGGTCGGCGGTCCGAAGTGGGACTCAGTGCCCTATGACGTCCGTCCCGAGGCCGGCCTGCTGCGGCTGCGCAAGGATCTCGGCCTGTTCGCCAATCTGCGTCCGGCGGTGTGCTACCCGGCGCTGGCCGATGCCTCGAGCCTCAAGCGCGAGATCGTCGAGGGCCTCGACATCATGATCGTGCGCGAGCTCACCGGCGGCGTCTATTTCGGCGAGCCGAAGACCATCACCGATATCGGCAATGGCCAGAAGCGCGCGGTCGACACCCAGGTCTACGACACCTTCGAGATCGAGCGCATCGGCCGCGTCGCCTTCGACCTGGCGCGCAAGCGCAAGAACAAGGTGACGTCGATGGAGAAGCGCAACGTCATGAAGTCGGGCGTGCTCTGGAACGAGGTCATGACCCAGGTCCATGCGCGCGAATACAAGGACGTCACGCTGGAGCATCAGCTCGCCGATTCCGGCGGCATGAACCTGGTCAAGACGCCGAAGCAGTTCGACGTCATCGTCACCGACAATCTGTTCGGCGACATGCTGTCCGACATCGCGGCGATGCTGACCGGCTCGCTCGGCCTGCTGCCGTCGGCCTCGCTCGGCAAGGAGGACGCCAAGACCAAGGAGCGCAAGGCTTTGTATGAGCCGGTGCACGGCTCGGCACCGGATATCGCAGGCCGAGGCCTTGCCAATCCGATCGCGATGATCGCCTCGTTCGGCATGGCGCTGCGCTATTCGTTCGGCATGGGCGACCTTGCCGACAAGGTCGATGCCGCGATCGCCGCCGTGCTCGCCAGCGGCCTGCGCACCGCCGACATCAAGTCGGCCGGCACCACGCCGGTCAGCACCGCGCAGATGGGCGAGGCGATCCTGAACGAATTGCAGAAGCTGCACGCGTAAGCCTCGCGCTTCATTCCGGGGCGATGTGTCGCCACGCCCCGGAGTGACAGAGCCTCAAATGAAAATGCCCGGCTCGAGCCGGGCATTTTCGTATCGGCAGTGCGCCGAAAATCTCAGTACAGCGGGAAGTTCCGCGGATAGCCGCCGAGATCGGACGGCGGGCTGAGCGGCTGGCGATCGATCGGGCGGTTGTTGTTCTCGCGTGCGAACGAGGGGTAGCCGACATCCGGCGGGTACGCATAGTCGTTGAACTTGCGATCGCCGGGCAGCACTTCGGTGCCGGCGTCGAGCCAGGAGCGCGTGGTGACGTAGACGCGGGTGCGCGGGCCCTGCTGATAGACGCGGTTCGGACCCTGCGCGCCGTAGTAGCGGCGGCCGTCGCGGTCATACTGCTCTTGCTGCTTGCGCTTGCTCGGGGCCTGCTGCGCGCTGGCCGCAGTGACACTGAGCGCGGTTGCGGTGACCGCGGCCGCGGCAAGCAACACCACGAGCTTGTTCGCGGCAGGGAATTTCAAGGTCATCGCATCCTCGTCATTACGGCCCCGTTCGGGGGCTGGCGTATCAGCCAAAATCACTCGGGACACATTGTAGCCATGGTGGCGAGGCCGTCACTAGGTCAATTGCGCCACACCGGCTGAGATAATGCGTGTCCAAGCGCAAAAGTTTCATGAAAACCAGTGCCTTGCCACGGTCTCGCCATCAAAGCGCACCGCGCAGAAGCGGGTTCTCGCTCCCCATCACCCAGTCTGAGGACAGCGCGGGCGTGCCGGAGGTAACGCAGTCAGTGCGCCGCAGCTCGGCATGGGCGAACAAGGCGGCGAGCCGGGGGTCGTTGCCGGCCGCCAACAGGGTCAGGCGGTTCAGCATGCAAGCGATCGCGGCGCGCTGGGCCGGCAGGCTGGCACCCTGGCAGGTCCAGCCGGAGATCCGCAGATCGGGCGCATCGGCCTGCTTGAGGAAGCCGAGGCAGGCCCGGCTGCCGTCCTGCCGCGCCGGGCGCAGCAGGGTGACGCTGCCGAATTTGCTGTCGACGATGCCGGCGGCCTCGAGTTCGCGGGCGCCGCCAGGGTCGAGCCGCCCGGCAATCTCGGTCATCGCGGGTCCGACGGCCTCGCTGCCAGGGCGGTAGATTTCCAGCTCGGCTGTCGCCGCGCCATCCGCGTCGGCCCAGTGAAAGACATCCTTGCGGCCACCCTCGGGGTGCCGGAGCACCTCATAAGTCTCTGTTTTATCTCGCAGATCTATCTTGCTGATGGCGAAAGCCGGCGCCTGGCGGCTGGCCGGGCTCCAGTCCGCGACCGCCGGGGTGACCGTCGGCGTTGCATCCGGCAGCTGCCGCCATAGATGGGTGCCGAGGGCAACGAACAGCGCGAGCACGGCGACATAGGCGAACAGCCCGGAGATCGTGGCGTACACCTCGTCGACGAAGCTCGTCAGTGTGGACGGAATTCCCGTATGATGGGACGCGGCCGGATCGGCCCGGAACAGACGCATCAAAACGCTCAAAAGCTACGCAACGTTGTCTTGACGGGCTTTCTCGCATAGAAGCGCTGCCGCTTCCCTTTCCGTGAGTTGCAGGGGAATAGGCATTTTTCGTCGGAGAGTGAACGATGGGTTACAAAGTCGCGGTGGTTGGAGCGACCGGCAATGTCGGGCGCGAAATGCTCAACATTCTCGACGAGCGCAAATTCCCCGCCGACGAGGTCGTCGTGTTGGCCTCGCGCCGCAGCGTCGGCATCGAGGTGTCCTATGGCGACCGTACCCTGAAGGTGAAGGCGCTCGAGCACTATGATTTCTCCGATATCGACATCTGCCTGATGTCGGCCGGCGGCTCGGTGTCCAAGGAATGGTCGCCCAGGATCGGCGCCGCCGGCGCCGTCGTGATCGACAATTCCTCGGCCTGGCGCATGGACCCCGACGTGCCGCTGATCGTGCCGGAGGTGAACGCGGATGCAGCCGCCGGCTTCACCAAGAAGAACATCATCGCCAACCCGAACTGCTCGACTGCGCAGCTCGTCGTCGCGCTGAAGCCGCTGCATGACAAGGCCACCATCACGCGCGTCGTGGTCTCGACCTATCAATCGGTGTCGGGCGCCGGCAAGGATGCGATGGACGAGCTGTTCTCGCAGACCAAGGCCGTCTACACCAATGACGAGCTGATCAATAAGAAGTTTCCCAAGCGCATCGCCTTCAACGTCATTCCCCAGATCGACGTCTTCATGGAAGACGGCTTCACCAAGGAAGAGTGGAAGATGATGGCGGAGACCAAGAAGATCCTCGATCCCAAGATCAAGCTGACCGCGACCTGCGTGCGCGTGCCGGTCTTCGTCGGTCACTCCGAAGCGGTCAATGTCGAGTTCGCCAATCCGATCACCGCGGACGAAGCGCGCAACATCCTGCGCAATGCGCCGGGTTGCCTCGTGATCGACAAGCACGAGCCGGGCGGCTACGTCACGCCGTATGAGGCGGCCGGCGAGGACGCCACCTATATCAGCCGCATCCGCGAGGACGCCACGGTGGAGAACGGCCTGGCGTTCTGGTGCGTGTCGGACAATCTGCGCAAGGGCGCGGCGCTGAATGCCGTGCAGATCGCCGAAGTCCTGATCAACCGCAAGCTGATCACCGCGAAGCAGAAGGCGGCGTAGCAGCGACAAGACGGCGTCGGGAAACGCGTGCCATGGCGGAAGATCCGGCGGCTCATCGGTCCGATCCGACGCTGAAGCGCGTTGAACGACGTTTCGAGAGCCTGCTGTTCAACAGCCGCTGGCTGATGGCGCCGTTCTATTTCGGCCTCGTCATCAGCCTCGCGGCATTGCTGTTCAAGTTCTGCATGGAGCTGTGGCACTTCATCCTGCATGTGCCGCAGGCCAAGGAATCCGACATCATCCTCGGCGTGCTCGCGCTGATCGACATCTCGCTGACCGGCAATCTGATCCTGATCGTGGTGTTTTCCGGCTACGAGAATTTCGTGTCGAAGATCGATCCGGAGGGGCACCCGGACTGGCCGGACTGGATGACCAAGGTCGATTTCGGCGGCCTGAAGCAGAAGCTGCTGGCGTCGATCGTCGCGATCTCGGCCATTCAGGTACTGAAAGCCTTCATGAACATCGATACGGCGTTCGATCCAAGCAAGCTCGCCTGGCTGGTCGGCGTGCACCTGGTGTTCGTGGTGTCGGCCTTCATGCTCGCGATCTCCGATCGCTGGAGCGGTGGCCACCACGGCGGCGAGTAGGGTCTGTGAATGGTGAGTGGCGAATGGGAAGTCCCCCATTCGCTGCTCGCCATCCTCTGCTCGCTATTCGCTTTTCATCGCATCGTTGACGCTGATGAATTCCTTGGCGACCCGGTCGAGCACGAACAGCGAGCCCTCGGCGACGCCGAAATAGGCACCGTGCAGCTGCATCTCGCCGCTCTCCACCCGTTCGCGGACGAACGGGAAGGTCATCAAATTCTCCAGCGAGCGGAACACCGCGGCCTTTTCGATGCGGGTGACGAAGTCCTGCATGCTCTCGTGCTCGCGCTGCTCGACGACCTCACCCGGCTTGATGAACATCTGCATCCATTTGCCGATGAAGTCGCCGGGCGTCAGCGGCTTGATCTTGTCGATGAAGGCGCGGATGCCGCCGCACTGGGCATGGCCCAGCACCACGATATTCTTCACCTTCAGCACGGTCACGGCATATTCCAGCGCGGCCGAGACGCCGTGCGCGTTGCCGTCGGGCTGATAGACCGGAACCAGGTTGGCGATGTTCCGCACCACGAACAGCTCGCCGGGGCCGGCATCGAAGATCACTTCCGGTGAGACGCGGGAATCGCAGCAGCCGATCACCATGGTCTCGGGGAACTGGCCGCGTTCCGACAGATCGCGGTATCGCGACTGTTCAGTCGGCAGCCGCTGGGTCGCGAAAGTCCGGTAGCCGTCGATCAATTGCTTCGGAAAGAATTTCATGGCCTCTGGCTAACCACATGAGGGTGACGGGAACAAGACTTTCGGCGGGCCGCCTGAGATGATACGGCAGCGCTGAAGCATGGTTCCTGCGCCGCTGCCCAAACAATGGACGCTGGCGGCGCAGCCCACCCCAGGAGAATGCCGATGACCCGTCCGCGCCGCAGCCTGTTGTTCATGCCGGGATCGAATGCTCGGGCGCTGGAAAAGGCTCGTACGCTCGCCGCGGACGGCATCATCCTCGATCTGGAGGATTCGGTCGCTCCCGACGCCAAGGCGGTGGCCCGCGAGCAGATCGCCAAGGCGGTCGCCGCCAAGGGTTTTGGCAAGCGTGAGGTCCTGATCCGCATCAACGCGCTCGACACCCCCTGGTGGGTCGACGACATCGGCATGGCCGGCAAGGCGCAGCCGGACGGCATCCTGGTTCCGAAGATCTCCACCGTCGACGATCTCAACGCGGTCGCCGACCGCCTGAGCGACATCAATGCGCCTGCTTCGATCCGGGTCTGGGCGATGATCGAGACCTCGCGCGCCGTGCTGGATGCCGACAAGCTCGCCGCGGCGTCGAAGGATTCCGAAATCCGGCTCGCCGGCTTCGTGTTCGGGCCGAACGACATCTCGCGTGAAACCCGGATCCGGATGAAGCCGGGCCGCGCGGCGATGATCCCGATGATCACCCATTGCATCCTGGCGACCCGCGCGCACGGGCTCGAGATCCTCGACGGCCCCTATGGCGACATCGGCAATGTCGATGGCTTTGCCGACGAATGCGCGCAGGGTCGCGATCTCGGCTTCGACGGCAAGACGCTGATCCATCCGAGTCACATCGAGGCCTGCAACGCGATCTTCACGCCGCCGGAGGCCGAGGTCGCCGAGGCGCGCAAGATCATTGCCGCATTCGAAAAGCCGGAGAACGCCTCGCGCGGCGCGATTCAGCTCGATGGCCGCATGGTGGAGCGCCTGCACGCCGAGATGGCGAGGCGCACGATCGCGATCGCGGACGCGATCGCCGCGATGGGGCATTAGCGGCAGGTTATCTTCCCTTCTCCCCTTGTGGGAGAAGGTGGCGCGAAGCGCCGGATGAGGGGTTGTCTGCGCTTGCGAGATTCGTCCGTGTGGAGAGAGCCCCTCACCCGGCTCCGCTTCGCGAAGCCACCCTCTCCCACAAGGGGAGAGGGTGCAGCAGTGCTTGTGTTACGCCCCGAACTTCTTCGCCGCCCACGCATACAAGCTGCCAGGAATAGGCGTCTCACCGCCGCGGCCCTTCGGCGAGATGTGCAGGCCGACGATCGCGGGATCGTTCAGATAGCGTGAATGGTCCGACGGCTCGAAGAACAATTTCGGCTCCGCGTGTACCGCGTAGAACGAGCGCTTCGGCAGCGCATACTGCAACTCGCCCTCGCGGCGCGCCAGCGCAGTAAGCGCGGCCGGGCCGAAGATCGCAACCCGGATGTCGGCGACGCGGTTGGACTTGCCGCGCAGCCGGTGCATCGCAAAGGTCACGCGATGACGCAGCGCCAGCCAGTCCGGCGTCAACTCGTCCTGTTGCATCAGCGCCTCGAAGGCGCGCACGATCGGATCATGTTGCGGCAGATACAGCGCGGAGTTGCCGAGCTGCCGCGGCCGTTCCCAGGCAAAATAAGGTTTCGCCGGATCGAGTTCGACCGCTTTCAACAGCAGCACATCGGCGTCGAGCCAGAGGCCGGCGCGCAGGTTCATCAGCCGCATCCGGAAGAAGTCGCTGAATTGCAGGATGGTCCAGTCGCGCCATGACCCGTCGCGCTCGGCCGGGCGTAGCCGCTCCGAGAACGCGTGCGGCAGCACCGCCTCGGCCTCGGCATTGCCGACGCCATCCGGCAGGCCGGGGATTGGGTCGAAGCTGTAGACCGTCACCTTGTGCCCGGCCGCCACCTGCGAGCGCAGGCAGGTCCGGCGCAGCGCGTCCATCGAGCCATGCCAGAAGGTGACGATGTCAGGCTGCATGTGCGTCAGCTATCACTGGGTTACAGGCCGTGCGGCAAAGCAAAGCCCCGGCGCCTGACGGCACCGGGGCGTGATGATACGCCAGATTTCTCAAGCCCAGGCGCGTTCCTTGAGCTTGGCCTCATACGTGTCGATCGACTTCTTCTTCTCCATCGTCAGGCCGATGTCGTCGAGGCCGTTGATCAGGCAGTGCTTGCGGAACGGGTCGATCTCGAACTTGACCGTGCCGCCGTCGGGGCCACGGATCTCCTGGTTGGGGAGGTCGATGGTCAGCGTCGCGTTGGCGCCGCGCTCGGCGTCGTCGAACAGCTTGTCGAGGTCCTCCTGCGACACGCGGATCGGCAGGATGCCGTTCTTGAAGCAGTTGTTGTAGAAGATGTCGCCGAACGAGGTCGAGATCACGCAGCGGATGCCGAAGTCAAGCAGCGCCCAGGGCGCGTGCTCGCGGCTCGAGCCGCAGCCGAAATTGTCGCCGGCGACCAGCACCTTCGCCTGGCGATAGGCGGACTGGTTGAGGACGAAATCGGGGTTCTCGCTGACGTCATCCTTGTAGCGCTGTTCCGAGAACAGCCCCTTGCCAAGGCCGGTGCGCTTGATGGTCTTGAGGTACTGCTTCGGAATGATCATGTCGGTGTCGACATTGATGATCTTCAGCGGCGCCGCGACGCCTTCCAGCGTGGTGAATTTGTCCATCGTTGCACTTCCCAGGCAAAAACTAGGGGATACGAGGCGGCTATTTATCGCGAATGTGACAGCGGTAAAAGGGCCATTTCTGCAAACCTAGCCCGCATCGGCCTCAATCGCCTCCATATCGGCGTCCGACAGGCCGAAATGGTGCCCAATCTCATGGATCAGCACATGGCGGACGATGTGCCCCAGGGTCTCGTCGTGCTCCGACCAGTAGTCCAGGATCGGCCGGCGATAGAGCCAGACCAGGTTCGGCAGCCGGGCGACGTCGCCATGGCTCTGCTGCGGCAGGCCGATGCCGTGGAACAGGCCGAGCAGGTCGAACTCGCTCTCGGCCTGCATGTCGTCGAGCACCTCGTCGGTCGGGAAGTCGTCGACGCGGATGATCAGGCCCTCGCAGAGGGCCCGGAACGTGTCCGGCAGGCGCGCGAAGATCTCGTGCGCCATGGCCTCCATCTCGGCCAGTGACGGGGCTTTGGCTGTGGTCCACATGACACTCCCTTTAGCGCGAGTGCCGCCGGGCGCGCCAGTGCAGTTGACCTTGGCGGCGCAATGGGAGACCGTGCGGCCCGACAATGGGGCTCAAGGACGGGGCTTGGGTGGCGTGATGAAACGGATCGTGGCGGCAGCGCTGTTGGCGGCATCAGTCGGGCTCTCGCTTCCGGCGGGCGAGGCGCAGGCGCAGAGCGCAGCCGCTGAAGCGCGCATCGGCGAGGGAGCCCCGGTGGCGCGCGAGCGTGTCGCCGAGCGCCGTCGGCTCAGGCGCGTGCCGATCTACCGGTCGCGGCCCGATCATTGGGAGCCGGATGTCATCCCGCGCTACAATCCCGGTCCGAACGCGGTGCGCGATTGCACCGCGACCTATGTGCAGGAGCACCGGCCGAGCGGCACCGTGATCACGCCGCGCATGAACTGCTTCTGGCGCCCGGGTTAGCTGCGCGTTCGTCGGCGTGCTGCGCGGATCATCGCGATAGCCGCAATCGCTCCTGCCGTTCCATAGACCACGATCGCCATCAGCATCTGCGTGAGATGGCTCGCCGCTCCCATGCCACCGCCCGGTCCCTGCGAGCCGAGCGCGACATCGGCAAGCATGATGGAACCGCCGAGCGTTGCGAGTGCAAGGTTGAGTGCAAGACCAAGTGCGAGACGAAGCGATCGCCCGCGTGCGCCTGTTCGTGTCACGGCAATCTCCTGCAACGGGAACACGCAAGATACGACGATAGTCTAGGCCTGGTTTTACGCACGATCGGGAAAAAACGCGCGCGGCGCCGGAACCTGATCGCGCCGGCGGCATTCACCATCGTGGCGCAGTTATTCACTTCCCGCTCACGTCGTCCGCATCCTGCTTGCGATCTGCGTCGCGGCAACGGGGGTCGATTCGAATGCTAAAGCGTTTTCAAGCGAAGTGGACACCGGTTCGCGTGAAGAAAACGCGTCAAAGCAAGAAGCTCGAGTCGTCGTTGCAAGACGTGACATCAAGGGATCAAGGAGACAACTCATGAAGGTGATGAAGGTTCTGGGGCTAGCGGCCGTCGGCGCCGTGCTGGTTTTGGCGGCGCCGGCCGAGCGCGCCAACGCGATGTCGCTTGCCACGCCGGGCACCGCGACGACGGTTCAGGACAATGCGAACCGGTCGACCACGCAGGTACGCTATGGCCGCGGTTGGCATCGTGGCTGGGACCGTGGACATCGCCGCGGCTGGGGCCATCGTCGCCACTGGCGCCGCTGATCGCGCGGCGTATCAGCGCAGTTGAGACACAGGCCCGTGAGCAACGGGCCTGTTGTCATTCGTGGCCATCAAACCGGCAGATTCGCCCGCGCGAGATGACATCAATCGAAATCTGCAGGAGTGATCATGATGAGATGGATCGGTGTTGCCGCGGTCGCCTGTGCATTCGCGCTGACGGCGCCGGCATTGGCAACTGCCGCGGCGTCAACCAAGCCGCAGGCTGCGGCGCAATTGCGGCATGCAGGCAAGGCAACTGATTTCAGCGCGCAGCGCCGTCATCACCATTACCATCACCGCCACTATCACCACGGCTATCGACCCTATTATCGGCCGTACTACCGGGCCTATCCCGCCTATCGGCCGTACGGACCCTATTATTACGGGCGTCCCTATGCCTATCAGCCGTATCCGTATCTGGCGCCCGCGCCGTTCACCTTCGGCTTCGGGTTCGGTCCGTTCTGGTAAATGCGTCTGGCCGCACCACACGCGCGAGCAGCTCCGGTCGACGGGTGCTGCTCCTGCGGCGTCAAGGCGCAAAGCCCTTCGCCAGCAGCACGATGCCTTGCGCGCCCGCTTTGCGATCCCGCGAGATCTCGACATACTCAGGCGATTCCGACCAGGCGCGGAACGCGGCTTCGTCGGGGAACGACATCAGCACCAGCTTGTCGCGATCCCAATTGCCTTCGAGCACGGCCGGCTGTTCATCGGCTGACAGCAGCCGCCCGTTGAACTTCCTGAACACATCGAAGAAGCGCGCCTGATACCGATCATAGGCGGCACGGTCGGTCATCTTGAGTTGCACGATCACATAGACAGTCACTGCCGTTCCCTTCCGGACACTTCGTCGCATGCGCCGTGTGCGTTCATGGCGCATTCAGTTGCGCGTTCTTAGCGTCACGCCGGGAGCGACTGCAATGAACGCAATGTGACCGGCTGCCATGCAGCGGGGCCAGATTGCTATTGTCAGGGAGGTTCGGAAATGAGGGAAGGATGTTTGCGGCGCGGGCTGCTGCGCCGTGTCGGTGTTGCGGCGGCCACGGTCTTCGCGTTGTCGATCGCCGCGCAGCAACGTGCCGAAGCGCTGTCGCTGGCGAGCCCGGGCAGCGTGCCGGCGGCGAAATCCGCGGCGGACGCAATGACGACCGAGGTTCGCCACGGTGGCGGCGGCCATGGCCACGGCGGAGGCTTTCATGGCGGAGGCTTCCGCGGCGGTGGCTTCCATGGTGGTGGATTTCACGGCGGCGGTTTCCGCGGCTTCCACGGCGGCGGTTTCCGCGCCGCGCCGGCGTTTCATGGTGGCTATCACCATGGCGGCTTCCAACGCCATTACGGCGGCTATCATCATCGCTTCTACGGCGGCGGTTACGGCTACGGCTATCGGCCCCATTACCGCCGGCACTTCCATCACCGGCGCTACGTCTACGGATCGTCCTACTATTACCCGGCCTATTATCACCATCGCTGCCGGGTGATCTGGACCTACTACGGCCCGCGCCGGATCTGCCGGCCATGGTGGCATCACCGTCACCACTGGCGGCCGTACGGTTATTGGTGAGAGATGAAACGACAGCGGGCGCCAGATGGCGCCCGTTTTGTCAGAGCATGCTTCGCGAAGACTCAGCTGTGAGCATGATCCTTCTCGGAAAACCGGTTCGCACTTTTCCGGATCATGCTTCAGTCCCAGTCCTTCAGCCGCCAGGGCTTGATCTTCCACGGCGTCAGATTTTCCATCCGCCATTGCGTCCAGCGTTCTGGCGGCCAGTGGCCGAGGCGCGAGGTCTCCTTCACCTCGGCAGGCGGCAGATCGATCACGCGTGGGGTGGCGCGGCGGCGCTTCTGTCGCGTCGCCTCGCTGATCATATCGACGAATTCGGATTTGTCGGCCACGGCACTGAGCTCCTTGCGAAGGCTTGGTTTCGCAAGGAGGCAGTGTGCGGGCGCGGCGTTAACGCGCGGTTTCCGGAATGCCGCGAGCTTGAGACGATTTGCCAGAGCGTTTTCGAGCGAAGTGAATACCGGTTCGCATGAAGAACGCGCGTCAAGACAAAAGACCCAGCGTCCCGTTCCGATTCGATCGGAACGGGAAGGGCCCTAGCGCCAGTCGCGGACGTCGACGAAGTGACCGGCGATCGCGGCGGCCGCGGCCATCGCGGGCGACACCAGATGGGTGCGGCCCTTGAAGCCCTGGCGGCCCTCGAAGTTGCGGTTCGAGGTCGAGGCGCAGCGCTCTTCCGGCTTCAGCTTGTCCGGATTCATCGCCAGGCACATCGAGCAGCCCGGCTCGCGCCAGTCGAAGCCGGCCGCAATGAAGATCTTGTCGAGGCCTTCGGCTTCCGCCTGCTCTTTCACGATGCCCGAGCCCGGCACGATCATCGCGTTGACATGGGCGTTGACGGTCTTGCCCTCGGCGATCTTGGCGGCAGCACGCAGATCCTCGATGCGGCCGTTGGTGCAGGAGCCGATGAAGACGCGGTCGAGCTTGATGTCGGTGATCTTGGTGCCGGCAGCCAGGCCCATATATTTCAGCGCACGGTGCTTGGAGAGGCGCTTGGCTTCGTCAGCGATCTTGTCCGGATCGGGCACCACGCCGGTGATCGAGATGACGTCCTCAGGGCTCGTGCCCCAGGTGACGATCGGCGGCAGCTTGGCGGCGTCGAGCCGCAGCTCGTGGTCGAAATGCGCGCCTTCGTCGGAGCGCAGCGTCTCCCAGTAGCGCATCGCGGCATCCCAGGCGGCGCCCTTCGGCGACTTCGGACGATCGCGCAGGAAGTCGAACGCCTTCTGGTCCGGCGCCACCAGGCCGGCGCGCGCGCCGCCTTCGATCGACATGTTGCAGACCGTCATGCGGCCTTCCATCGACAGCGCGCGGATCGCCTCGCCGGCATATTCCAGCACATAGCCGGTGCCGCCGGCGGTGCCGATCTCGCCGATGATCGCCAGGATGATGTCCTTGCCGGTCACGCCGTCCGGCAACTTGCCGTCGACGATCGCGCGCATGTTCTTGGCTTTCTTCTGGATCAGCGTCTGCGTCGCCAGCACGTGCTCGACCTCTGACGTGCCGATGCCGTGCGCCAGCGCGCCGAACGCGCCGTGCGTCGAGGTGTGGCTGTCACCGCAGACGATGGTGGTGCCAGGCAGCGTGAAGCCCTGCTCCGGGCCGATGACGTGGACGATGCCCTGGCGCTTGTCGAATTCGTTGTAATATTCGATGCCGAATTCCTTGGCGTTCTCAGCCATCACCCGCATCTGCTCGATGCTCTCGGGGTCCGGATTGGGCTTCGAGCGGTCGGTGGTCGGGATGTTGTGGTCGACGACGGCGAGCGTCTTCTCCGGCGCGTGCACCTTGCGCCCGGCGGCGCGCAGGCCTTCGAACGCCTGCGGCGAGGTCACCTCGTGCACCAGATGGCGGTCGATATAGAGCAGGCAGGTGCCGTCCTCGGCTTCGTGGACCAGATGGTCGTTCCAGATCTTGTCGTACAGCGTGGTCGGTTTGGACATGAGCTTCGGCTCCAGAAGAAATTCATTGATTGATGGCGTTGAGCGCATCGCGCGCGAGCAGGCGAAAGGGTCCAGGCAGCGTTACGCTGCGGGCCTAAGCTCTGATGTCGCCGACGTCGCGAAGCGTCCGAAGAACCGGCCGGGCAGCCGCGAGCGATCGTCGATCACGACGCGCTTGCAGGGCTGGTTTGCTTGATCCGGAACCATTCTAAATTTCTATCACAGGGCTCGCGCCCGCGACAATCGATCGATGCGCGGACCTGCACGTCAGATAGGTATGCCGCAACAAAAAAGCGCGGGGCAGGCCCCGCGCTTTCCGTCAAACCCTTGCGGGGTGGATTACTCGCCGACGGCGGTCTGGCGGTCCTGCTTCTCGACGATGCGGGCCGACTTGCCGCGCAGGTTGCGCAGGTAATACAGCTTGGCGCGACGCACCTTGCCGCGACGCACCACCTTGATCGAGTCGATCATCGGCGACATCACCGGGAAGACGCGCTCGACGCCTTCGCCATAGGAGATCTTGCGCACGGTGAAGCTCTCGTTGAGGCCGTGGCCGGAGCGGCCGATGCAAACGCCTTCATAGGCCTGCACGCGGGTGCGGTCGCCTTCGACCACCTTCACGTTGACGATCACGGTGTCGCCGGGGCCGAATTCCGGAATGGTCTTGGTGGCGGCGAGCTTGTCGAACTGCTCTTTTTCGAGCTGCTGAATGAGGTTCATCGAAATCTCCATCGGCGGCGCGCCCAGCCTGAATGGGGGCTGCGCAAACGTCCATCTATCCTGCGCGTGTGCGGATTTGGCCGCCCGTATAAGGCAAAGCGCAGGGTTTGTCACCCGTCTGTCGTGTTTTTTGTCCGTCGCGGCGCGGCTTTTTGGCCGGCACGCCTGGCCCAGAGATCCGGCCGCCGGGCCGCCGTCTGGGCCTCGGATTGGGCCAGCCGCCAGGCCGCGACCTTGGCATGGTCGCCGGAAATCAGGATTTCCGGGATCTGGCGGCCCTCAAACTCCTGCGGCCGGGTGTATTGGGGGTATTCCAGTAGTCCTTCGGAGAAGCTTTCCTCGGTTCCCGAGGCCAGCTTGCCCATCACCCCCGGCAACAGACGGACGCAGGCGTCGATCAGCGCCATCGCAGCGATCTCGCCGCCCGACAGCACGTAATCGCCGATCGAGACCTCCTCCAGCCCCCGCGCCTCGATCACCCGCTGGTCGATGCCCTCGAAACGGCCGCAGACGATCAGCGGGCCGGGTCCGGCGGCCAGCTCTATGACCTGGCCCTGGGCCAATGGCCGGCCCCGCGGGCTCATCAGCAGGCGCGGGCGGTCAGCCGCGGCCTCAGCGGCATCGATCGCTGCCGCCAGCACGTCGGCCCGCAGCACCATGCCCGGGCCGCCGCCGGCCGGGGTGTCGTCGACGCTGCGGTGCTTGTCGGTCGCCGACGCCCTGATGTCGCGGGCCTCCAGCGCCCAAAGGCCCGACGCCAGCGCCCTGCCGGCGAGGCTGACGCCGAGCGGTCCCGGAAACATATCCGGGAACAGGGTCAGCACGGTGGCGCGCCAGATGGGCTGTTGCGATGTCATGGCCTCTGGTTACGGCACCACGGCCGTGAGGTCGAGACTCTGCATCAATGAGAAGCGACCCTGGATCTCGGGCTACGGGCTTTGTTGGCTGCGCTTCACGCCGCCTTTGGATCGTCGCCCAGATGCCGGGCGAGGGCTATCGCAAGCGGACAGATCGCGAGCGCCGTCAGCGCGGTCGCAGCCGTCGCGAGCGTCGGGCCGAGCGCATCGCCAAGCAGGCCGTAGATAACAGGCGCGATCGCGCCTGATCCGATGGTGCCCGTATAGAACAGCGCGAAGGCGCGTTCGGTCTGGTGCGGCGGCGTGAGCTCGGGCACCGTGCCATAGAGCACCGAGGAGGTGCCGTTGAGCATCACGCCGAGCAACGGCAGCAGCACGATCGCCGGCGCCAGTGGCAGTAGCAACACCGCGACGATCAGCGTCGCCGTGCCGCCTTCGGTGATCAGCACGGTGCGCAGGGTGCCGACGCGCGCACCGAGCCAGCCGCAGGTGAATTTTCCCGCGGCGCCGCCGATGAAGACCAGCGCCAGCGCAAGGCCGTTGGTCGGCAGCGAGGCGCCCTTGTCGCGCAACAGGAACGGCAGGAAGGTGAGGAAGCCCATCCGCACCGCGGTGTCGAGGATGCCGATCGCGAGCAGCCAGTGAAAGCCGCGGCCCGCGCGCTCGCGGCGCGATGCGGCGGCTTTCTTGTGTTCGGCGCCCTTGCCGACCGCCGGCATCCAGAGCGCGATGCAGGCTGCGACCAGCACGCCCGCCAGCGCCAGCACCAGCAGCGTGTGCCGCCACGTCATGACCACGAGCAGGATCGAGGTCAGGGCCGGAATCGCCGCCTTGCCGAGATCGCCGGTGAAATTGTAGATGCCGAGCGGGCCGCGCGCCGCCGCGCCATACGCACGCGACACCGCAGCGGAGGCGATCGGATGCTGCGTGCTCGAGCCCGCGCCGGAGAGCGCCAGCGCCAGGCCAAGGCCGATCACGCCGCCGGAAAATCCGGCAAGCACGTAGCCGAGCGCCGACAGCGCGGTGCCTGCGATCAGGATGATCTTGCCATCGATCCGCTCGGCGATGCGCCCGACCGGAATCTGCAAACCGGCCATGGCGCCGGCATACAGGCCGCGCAGCAGCGCCAGCAGCCCATAACTCAGGGCGAATTCGGCCTGCCAGACCGGCAGCAGCACGTAGATCAGGTCGGTGTAGCCGTCGTGGAGGGCGTGGTTGAGCCCGGTCACCGTCAGCGTGCGGGTGGCCCGTCGGTCGGCGGGGCGCGAGATGCCGGTTTCCGCTGACACGCTCATTGCCGCCGCTCGATGCAAGAAAATCTATAGATTGGGAGGCGATGCATTTCGCAGAGGTCCTTAAAAAGAAAGCTATGTAAGCAGCTTGCCGGATACTATGCGCCGCTAATGCCGCTGTCACAAATCAGTAATAATCGGATCATGGGTTAGAAAATCTGGTATTGAGGAGTCATGTTCATCCCACGCCGCAGCCTGCCGCCACTCAATGCGGTCCGCGCCTTCGAGGCCGCCGCACGGCTCGGCAGCTTCAAGGAAGCGGCCGCCGAGCTCAGCGTGACCCATGGCGCCGTCAGTCAGCAGATCCGCCTCCTCGAAGAATGGCTCGGTGCGCCGGCCCTGTTCCGGCGGTCAGTGCGGCGCGTGGTGCTGACGCCGGCGGGCGCCGCGCTGCTGGCCGAATTCGCACCCGCGCTCGACCGGATTTCCGCCGCCGTGCAGCAGCATCGCGAGCGGCGCGGCGATACGGCGGTCGCGGTGTTGCGCGTCAATGCGCTCGCGACCTTCAGCCTGCGCTGGCTGCTGCCACGGATGAGCCGGTTTCGCGCCGAGCATCCCGACATCGAGGTGCGCTTGAGCACGTCGAACGATCCGGTCGATGCATTGCCAGAGTCATTCGACGTCGTGATCCGCGGTGGCCCGGATAGTTTTCACGGCTTCTCGTCGCGCTTCCTGGTGTCAGAGCGGCGGTTGCCGGTGTGCAGTCCGTCGTTGCTGGCGCAATTGCCGCTGCATGAGATCGCGGACCTCTCGCGGCACACGCTGCTGCATGTCACGTCGATGCCGCGGTTGTGGCGCGACTGGCTCACCGAGGCCGGGCAATCCGCGCTGGAGCCGGCGGCCTCGCTGACCTTCGATCATTTCTATCTGACGATCCAGGCTGCGCTCGATGGTCTCGGCGTCGCGATGGGGCCGACCGCGTTGATCGCGGACGATCTCGTGGCCGGGCGTCTGGTGACGCCGTTTCCGGACGTCAGCCTGCCGGCGCGGAGTTACTTCGCTTATTTTCCCGCGGGGCGCAGCAACGATCCGCACAGCGCAGTGTTCTGCGACTGGCTCGAGCAGCAGGGCCGAAGCTAAGTTTTGATCAGGCCGCCGACGGATCGTCGCCGTCGATTTCCTGCGGCAGGTCGATCACGACGCGGCCGCCGTCGAGATCGACGGTCGGCACCACGGCGTTGGTGAAGGGCAGCAGCATCGTCGCGCCCTGCGGCGGAGCGATCTCGATGATGTCGCCGGCGCCGAAATTATGGATCGCGATCACCTTGCCGAGCGGCCGGTCGTCCGATGTCACCGCGGCGAGCCCGATCAGGTCGGTGTGGTAGTATTCGCCATCGTCGGTGTCCGGCAGCCGCTCGCGCGGGACGTAGAGCTCGAGGCCGTTGAGCCGTTCGGCATCATCGCGGCTGGCGACGCCCTTCAGCGTCACCACCAGATGGTCCTTGGCCTCACGGAGATGCGTGACCTCGAACTGGCGCGCGCCGTCCTTGGTCATCAGCGGGCCGTAATCCTTCACGGCCAGCGGGTCTTCGGTGAAGGTCCATAGCCTGACGGCGCCGCGCACACCATGCGCAGCGCCGATCCGGGCGACACAGACCGATGCGGCCACGATCGTCGCCGTTCAGCTTACGCCTTGGCGGCGGCTTCGGCCTGCGCCTTGCGCTCCTTGCGCGGCACGGCCTTTTCCGGGTTGTTGCGCGGCGCGCGCTTCTTGACGCCGGCGGCGTCGAGGAAGCGGGTCACGCGGTCCGACGGCTGCGCGCCCTTGGCGAGCCAGGCCTTCACCTTGTCCATGTCGAGCTTCAGACGCGCTTCGCTGTCCTTGGGCAGCAGCGGGTTGAAGTGGCCGAGACGCTCGATGAAACGGCCATCGCGCGGGAAGCGCGAGTCGGCGACGACGACGTGATAGACCGGACGCTTCTTGGTGCCTGCGCGAGCGAGGCGGATAACAACGGACATTCAGTTCTCCTTCAAAGGTCGATGTGTTCGATTGATTGGCATTCCGCGCCGCGCCGGCATCTCAGCCGTCGCGACGAATTCCTCATTTCTTCTTGCCCGGGAAGCCGCCGAGGCCCGGCAGCATCGGCTTGCCGCTGAGGCCGGTCAGGCCCGGAACGTTGGGCAGGCCGCCGCGCAGTCCGGCCGGCAGATCCTTCGGCAGGTTGGGCAGGCCGCCGCCGGCGCCGCCCTGCATCTTCTCGGCGAGCGCCTTCATCTCTTCCGGCGACGGCGGCTTCATACCGCCGCCAAAGCCCATCGCCTGCGCGATGCCGGCGAGCGGACCGCGCTTGCCGCTACCCATGGCCTTCATCATGTCGGCCATGTTCCGATGCATCTTCAGCAGCTTGTTGATCTGCTCGACGTTCTGGCCGGCACCGGCCGCAATCCGCTTCTTGCGGCTCGCTTTCAGGATGTCCGGGTTCTTGCGCTCCTGCCGCGTCATCGAATCGATGATCGCGACCTGGCGCTTCAGGATCTTGTCGTCGATGCCGGCGGCAGCGATCTGGTTCTTCATCTTGGAGATGCCGGGCATCATGCCCATCAGGCCGCCGATGCCGCCCATATTGGCCATCTGCTGTAGCTGCTCGCGCATGTCGTTGAGGTCGAACTGGCCCTTGCGCATGCGCTCGGCGGTGCGCGCGGCCTTTTCGGCGTCGATGTTGGCGGCGGCCTTCTCGACCAGCGAGACGACGTCGCCCATGCCGAGGATGCGGCCGGCGATGCGGCTCGGATGGAAGTCCTCCAGCGCGTCGGTCTTTTCGCCGGTGCCGATCAGCTTGATCGGCTTGCCGGTGACCGCGCGCATCGACAGCGCGGCGCCGCCGCGGCCGTCGCCGTCGACGCGCGTCAGCACGATGCCGGTGAGGCCGACGCGCTCATCGAACGAGCGCGCGAGGTTGACCGCGTCCTGGCCGGTGAGCGAGTCCGCGACCAGCAGCACCTCGTGCGGGTTGGCGGCGGCCTTGATCTCGGCTGCCTCCTTCATCATGTCTTCGTCGAGCGTGGTGCGGCCGGCGGTGTCGAGCAGCACCACGTCGTAACCGCCGAGCTTGCCGGCCTCGAGCGCGCGCTTGGCGATCTGCGGCGGCATCTGGCCGGCGACGATCGGCAGGGTCGGGATGTCGAGGTCGCGGCCGAGCACCGCGAGCTGCTCCATCGCAGCCGGGCGGTAGACGTCGAGCGAGGCCATCAGCACCTTGCGTTTGTCGCGCTGGACCATGCGGCGCGCGAGCTTCGCGGTGGTGGTGGTCTTGCCGGAACCTTGCAGGCCGACCATCATGATCGGAACCGGCGGCACGGAATTGATGTCGATGGTCTGGCCGTCGGAGCCAAGCGTGGCGACCAGTTCGTCATGGACGATTTTGACCACCATCTGGCCCGGCGTCACCGATTTGACGACGGTTGCGCCGATCGCCTGCTCGCGGACCCGGTCGATGAAGCTGCGGACCACCTCGAGCGCGACGTCGGCCTCGAGCAGCGCGCGGCGAACCTCGCGCATCGCGGCATCGACGTCCTTTTCGGTCAGCGCACCGCGCCCCGTCAGACGATCGAGAATGCCACCAAGCCGTTCCGACAGATTGTCGAACAATGCCGTTGTCCTTCGTTGCGCCCGTGAGCGCGCGTCACTCGTTGCTCGTCATACCCCGCGAAAGCGGGGTATCCAGTACGCCGCGGCGGCTCGGTTCAACCCGCGCTGCCTCTGGAGTACTGGATCACCCGCTTTCGCGGGTGATGACCACATAGTCCGCCTTGGAAGCGTGCCAAGACGGCGCGCCAAGACGATGGTCCAAACACTTTCGCGCCCGAGGGCGCATCGCGCTGTCGGGCGTTGGCCTCTGGCCTCCAGGACCAGTGGGCGGGTCGAAAAGACGGAGCTTTCCGAGAAAGTCGCCGCGTTAAACGCTGCCGGGACGGCAAAGTCAAGGAAAGTTTCGCCGCGATTCGCGTGGTCCTGGCTTTAAGGTACTGAAATCACGTCGGTTTGCCGAATTGGTTCCGATTTCGCTGGGGCCACCCATATGAACGGAGCCTGCCTCCTGTTCGGGAACCCGCTTGCCCATCACCCGCCGCCGCGTTCTTGCAACCTTGACCGGAGCCGCCGCTGCGATCGGCGTGCCCTCGATCTGGATGACTTACATGAAAACCTACGACGGCCCCGTCTCGGATCATTTCGACGGCCTGCACTTCTTCGATCCGGATGGTTCGCCGCCGAAGTCGCTCGGCGAGGTGCTGCGTTGGCAGTTAGGGGGACGAGGCAAGCGCGAGGTGTGGCCGGAATGGGCGCCCAGTCCCTATGCCGATACGCCGCCGCCGCGCGTCGAGGGCGACAAGGTGCGGCTGTGCTTCGTCGGCCATGCCAGCTGGCTGATCCAGGCTGGCGGCCTCAACATCCTGGTCGATCCGGTGTGGTCGATGCGGGCCTCGCCGTTCAGCTTCGCCGGTCCCAAGCGGCACAACGATCCCGGCATCGCGTTCGAGAAACTGCCCAAGATCGACGTCGTGCTTGTGTCGCACGGTCACTACGACCATCTCGACACGGCGACGCTGTCGAAACTTGCTGCCGCGTTCGGCCCGCGCGTGATCACGCCGCTCGGCAACGACATCACGATGCGCGCGGCGGATTCCGCGATCAGGGCCGAGGCATTCGACTGGCATCAGCGCGCCGAGCTCGGCAGCGGGCTCGCGGTGACGCTGGTGCCGACGCGGCACTGGTCGGCGCGCGGCCTGTACGATCGCAACAAGGCGCTGTGGGCGAGTTTTGTCCTCGAGACGCCGGGCGGCAAGCTCTACATCGTCTGCGATTCCGGCTATGGCGACGGCCGGCATTTCCGCCGCGTCGCCGACGCGCATGGCCCGTTGCGGCTCGCGATCCTGCCGATCGGCGCCTATGAACCGCGCTGGTTCATGCAGGACCAGCACATGAACCCAGAAGATGCGGTGAAGGCGCTGGCCGATTGCGGCGCAGCCCAGGCGCTGGCGCATCACCACGGCACGTTTCAATTGACCGACGAGGCGATCGACGCGCCTGTGATTGCGCTGGGTGAGGCGCTGGATGCGGCGAAAGTGCCGCGGGAGAGGTTCTTGACGCTGAAGCCGGGACAGGTGTTCGAGATTTGACAGCTGTCGTCCCGGGCAAGCGAAGCGCGACCCGGGACCCATAACCACAAAGGCTGATTGTCGGACAACGCTGGAGCCACAGCCCGCTAGAACGACTGGGGCCTGTGGTTATGGGTCCCTGCTTTCGCAGGGACGACAGCCGGGCTTATTGATTGGCCTTGATCGCCCAGGAGACGCTCACATTGACCGTCAGCGTTTCCTCGCCCTGCGCGACCGGCGTGGGTGCAGCGAATCCTGCCGTGGCCATCTTGGCGCGGAACATCGGAACAGGCGCCGAGCCGACTTCCGAAATGCTCAGCGGCGCGCCGAGGGTGACGCCGGCGGCTTTGGCGTAGATCTCGGCCTTGCGGCGGGCATCGGCGACCGCCTTCTCGCGGGCGTCGTCGAGCAGCTTGGAGGCCTGCGACACCGAGAAGTTGATGCCGCCGATGTCGTTGGCGCCGGCGCCGACCAGGACGTCGATCACGCTGGCGACCTTGCTGACGTCATGCAGCCTGATCGTGACGCGGTTGCTCGCGTGGTAGCCGACGATGCTCGGCGGCGCGGTCGGCGACGATGGCGGACGGTTGGCGAATTGCGGCTGCAGCGACAGCCGCGAGGTCTGATAGTCCTTCTCCGCGATCCCGGCGCCCTTCAGCGCCGCCAGCACCTTGCCCATCGTCACGTTGTTGGCGTCGGAGGCCTCGCGCGCGGTCTTGGCGTCGGTGGTGACGCCGGCATCGAGCTGGGCCTGGTCGGGCGGCACCGAGACGGTGGCCTCGCCCGTGACAGAAATCGCTGGCGGGAAGTCGGAATCGGCCATTGCGGGGGCGGCGAGCAGGGTGGTTGCGAGGAGGGCGGCGGCAAACGGGAGGCGATGGGTCATCTGGCTCACTTCAGGGGGACATAGACGTTGATCACAAGCTTGTCTTCGGCAGTCTTCAGCGGATCGGTGATGTATTCCTCGATAAAGGTGTCCTTGGCTTCGAGCTTCTTGTCGTCGAGGTGATTGGTGATCGCCTCATAGGTGTTGTCCATGTTGTCGTAGGAGCCGCGATGGACGAACTTCAGCGCCTTGCCGTCGGGCGAATTGCCCATGCTCATGCTCTTGCCGAGGTTCTTCACGTCCTGGTCGACCGGGATTTCGGCAATGAAGGTGAAGCCGGTATCGTCGGTCGACGTGTAGACGATCATCGGATTGCCTGACGCCTTGATGCCATCCTTGTCGAGCAGCGCGGTGAGCTGCTTGAACGCCTCGATCAGCGCGTCGAAGGCCGAATCCCAGTTCGCGGTGCCCTTCAGCATCACGACCTTTTTCGGCTCCAGCGTGAACGGCTCGCCGAACGGATCGGCGGTCTGGACCGGCGCGGCCGGCGGCGTCGGGCTCTGCGATGCGGCAGGACTGTCGGCTGGCGACTTGGTCTCGGCCGGCGGGGGCACCGGGGTTGCCGAG
>NZ_DDOP01000078.1:219110-279038 GCF_002341725.1 Bradyrhizobium sp. UBA2491 | reverse complement strand
TCCACTATGGCGGCCATCGCCTGCCGCTCTATGACGGACTGTCGATTGACATCGACGCCGGCGAGCGCGTCGGCCTGGTCGGACGCTCCGGCTCCGGCAAGACCACCTTCGTCAAGCTGGTGCAGCGGCTGTACGACGTCACCGGCGGCAAGATCCTGATCGATGGTCAGGACATCGCGCAGGCGACGCAGCAATCGTTGCGCAGCCAGATCGCGATCGTGCAACAGGAGCCGATCCTGTTCCATCGCACCTTGGCGGAGAACATCGCCTACGGCCGGCCCGGTGCCAGCGGGGATGCGATCGAGCAGGCGGCGCGGCTTGCCAATGCGCACGACTTCATCATGCGGCTGCCGAAAGGCTATGGCACGCTGGTGGGTGAGCGCGGCGTCAAGCTGTCGGGCGGCGAGCGGCAGCGCGTCGCGCTGGCGCGCGCCTTCCTGGCAGATGCGCCGATCCTGATCCTGGACGAGGCGACCTCGAGCCTCGATTCGGAATCCGAGGCGCTGATCCAGCAGGCGATGGAGCGGCTGATGAAGGGCCGCACCGCGATCGTGATCGCGCACCGGCTGTCGACCGTACGCAGCATGGACCGCATCCTGGTGTTCGATCGCGGCAAGATCGTCGAGCAGGGCACGCATGAGGTGCTTGCCGTGCGTCCCGGCGGTATCTACCGCGGTCTGTTCGAGCGTCAGGCGACCGAGTTCGGCGAGGTCGCGGCGGAATGATGCAAGGGCGCGTGGCTGATGGGCTGATGTTCTTCAGCCACGCGCCGAGTTGATATTGAGACTGGATTTGAGAATGGAATTGCAATGAAAGACCTCACGCGCGGCTCCATCGTGAGCCACATATTGACCATGGCGCCTCCGATCGTGGTCGGCATGATCACGATCATGATCTGCCAACTGGTCGACCTCTACTTCGTCGCGGGTCTCGGCGATGCCGCCGTTGCGGGCGTGGCGGCAGCCGGCAATGCCGGTTTCCTCGTCAATGCGCTGATGCAGGTGCTTGGCGTCGGCACCGTCGCGCTGATCGCGCATGCGGTCGGCCGCAAGGACCGCGCCGACGCCAACCTCGTGTTCAATCAGTCGATCGTGCTGTCGGTGCTGTGCGGGCTGCTGACGCTCGGCGCCGGCGCCGTGCTGTCGCGTCCCTATATGCGCTCGATCGCAGCCGACCAGGCCACCGTCGACGCGGGCACCATTTATCTGTTGTGGTTCATGCCGGCGCTGGCGCTGCAATTCATCATCCAGGTGATGGCATCAGCGCTGCGGGCGACCGGCATCGTGCGGCCCAGCATGCTGGTGCAGGCGGTCGCTGTCATCATCAACATCGCGCTGGCGCCGGTCCTGATCGCCGGCTGGGGGACCGGTCATGCATTGGGCGTTGCCGGCGCCGGTCTCGCAAGTTCGATCGCCGTTCTGATCGGCGTGCTGATGTTGTTCGCGTATTTCCGCAAGCTGGAACGCTATGTCGGGTTCGATCCCGCGCAATGGCGTCCACAGTTGCGCCAGTGGATGCGGATCCTCAATGTCGGCTTGCCTGCGGGTGGTGAGTTCGCGCTCATCTTCGCATGGATGGGCGTGATCTACTATGTGCTGCGCGATTTCGGCCCGGCGGCGCAGGCCGGTTTCGGCATCGGCACGCGCGTGCTCGGCCTGATCCAGATGCCGGCATTGGCGGTCGCGCTCGCTGCCGGTCCGATCGCCGGACAGAACTTCGGCGCCGGCAATGGCAAGCGTGTGCAGGAGACCTTCGTCAAGGCGGTGTCGATCGGCACCGTCGTCATGATCGTCTTCACGATTCTCGCACACTGGAAACCGGGGTTGCTGCTCGACGGCTTCTCGAACGATCGCGAGACCATGGCCGTCGCCGCCCAGTTCCTGTACTTCGTTTCGATGAATCTCGTCGCGCAAGGACTGGTGTTCACCTGCAACAGCATGTTTCAAGGCCTCGGCAACACCAGGCCGGTGCTGGTGAGCTCGACCGTGCGGCTCGTCACCTACGCGGTGCCGGTGATCTGGCTCTCGACGCAGCCCGGCTTCCGGATCGAGCACGTTTGGTACTTGTCGATCGTGACGACGACGCTGCAGGCCGGTTTGAGTTTGTGGTTGCTGCGTCGCGAATTCAGGAAGCGTCTCGCTCCGCTGGCGCGCGAGGTTGCGCCCGAGCGCGTTGGTCTCGAGCCGGTCGGGTGATCGGCTCAGCCAGCGTGCCGTGGCGGTTCATCATCGCGGTGCCAGCCCGTTCCACACCAGCGCCACGCCGGACAGAAACAGCAGCACCAGCACCACGTCGGCAAAGTTGCGGTCGCTGAGCGCGTGATACAGCCGCGCGCCGAGCCAGGCGCCGAGCAGCGTCCCCGGAAACGCGCAGGCGGTCAGCCAGATCAGCTCGGGCTTGACCAGGCCGCTTGCGATCTGGACCAGAAGCGCGGCCGCCAGGATCGTGAAATTGAAGATCTGGAACACGCCGCGGCGCTGTTCCTTGCCCCAGCCGCGCAGGCTCGCCCACAGGATCGGCAGCGGGCCGGACAGTCCGGCGAGGCCGCCGAGGATGCCGCCGGCAAATCCGATCGCGGCGTCGGCCCATTTGCCGCCGAAACTGATCGACATTGGCTTGCGTTGCAGGAACAGCAGGGTCGGAAACACCAGCAGGAAGATGCCGATCGTCAGTTTGAAGACGTCGGGATCGGCGCGTGCGATCAGCCGGATGCCGATCGGCACGCCGGCCAGGCCTGCGATGACGAACGGCCAGACCAGGCGGAAATCGATGTGTTTCCAGATCGAGGGCAGCGTCGAGAGCTGCGCGATCACCGAGCAGACCAGCACCAGCGGCACCGCCAGCGTCGGCGGCAGCACATAGAGCCAGATGCCGAGCGCCATCAGCGCGGTGCCGAAGCCGGCGAGACCGGAGACGAAACCACCGGCTAGCGCGCCGAAGAAAAGGACCGCGTAGCTTGCCGGGGTCATCCCTATCTCGTTGTTGTGATCGTTGCGGCGACGTTTACACCACGCGAGCGGTGGGTACACTTCAAAATCGCCGCTCATCAACGACAATCGGAATGGAATATCCCCATGACTGCGAGTTCGTCGAAAACCTTTCTGGTCTGTCACGGCGCCTGGTCGGCAGGATGGGCGTGGAAGAAGATGCACCCCCTGATGCAGGGCGCCGGCCACCGGCTGGTCACGCCGAGCTACACCGGGCTCGGCGAGCGCGCGCACCTCGCGCATCAGGGGCTCGACCTGGAGGCGCATATCCAGGACATGCTCGGCGTCATCTCATATGAGGATCTGCGCGATATCGTGCTGGTCGGGCATTCCTATGGCGGCATGGTCGCGACCGGCGTCGCCGACCGGGCGCGCGAGCGTATCGCGCAGATGATCTATATCGACGCCTTCGTGCCGCGCGATGGCCAGTCGTTGTTCGATCTCAACGAGGTGGCGATCGACAAGATGCGGGAGGCGGCGCGCAATGGCGACGGCTGGCGCATTCCGCCGATGCCGACGCCGCCGGATACGTCTCCCGCGGACGTCGAATGGCTGACCGCCCGTCGTGTCGACATGCCGATCAAATGCTTCGAGCAGAAGCTGAAGCTCCAGCACGGCGAGACGGGTCTTCCGCGCAGTTACATCTATGCCACGCGCATCACGCCGGCGGATACGTTCGGCCAGTTTGCCAGGCGCACGAAGCACGAGGCCGGCTGGCGCTATCGCGAGATCGATGCCAGCCACTCGCCGAACGTCACCGCGCCGGAGGCGCTCATGACGATGCTGCAGGATATCGTCTCATAGCGGCATCAAGGGGCGGCCGCAGGCTTCGTCTGCTTCGGTCAGCGCTTGTCGCGCACGGCCTGGGCGACTTTCGTGGCCTGTGACACGCGTCCGATTCTCGAGCCCGCAATGATCTTTCGCCGGCGTTCGCTCGGCTTCGACGTCATGCCTGCGCTCGCGGTTGCTCCGGCTGGCGGACGGGACGTGAAGTTCGCGGCCCGGTGCATCGCGAGGGCCTTTCGAGCGGCCTCGATATGCGCGGTCCGCGCTGCCAGATCGTGCTGACGCTTGAGCTCGGTGTTGACCCGCTTCAGCGCCGCAGCGAACACCTGCTTGCGTTCGGAGGCATGCGCGGCGGTTCCTGGAAAGCTTGCTCCGCGCGGCTCGCCCTTGCCGCGGCTCTCGCGCTGCTTGTGCCGGCTGACCGTGCGCTCTTTCGCGCGCATCTGGCGCAGGCGGGGGCGCAACGCCTCGAGATCGGCCACTGCCACGTCGTAGATGGCGGGATGATGCGTCACGCGGATCGTCTCATATTCCTCGTGGCTGAGAATGCTGCGTTCGTATTTGCAGGCGACCGACATCTTCACTCCTCCTCTTGATTGCTTGAATCTCCGGCAGAAGGACACGTCCAGCTCCAGCGAGCGGGCTCTTACTTTCCTGTTTCGTCGTCCTTGAGGCGAATCCCCTCGGTCCGCAAAGCCGTAAGGAGAGCCGCGATATCTTCGGGCTCCATATTGTTGGGGCACATCCCGTTGAGCTGTTCGGTCGTGATCGTGCCGCTGCTCTTGGCGACGTCTCGGGCCTTCGCCATGATCTTCTGAAGATCCATCTGCGATCCTCCGCGAAGCGGCCAGTCTAGCAGATGAGGCGCGATTGTGGTGGAGGATATGGCGAGGGGCCCGGCGTGTTGCGCCGAGCCCCTCATGGACCATCTTCAAGACGCGTTTTCTTCACGCGAACCGGAAACCCACTTCGCTCGAAAACGCTTTAGAGCATCAGCCGGCCTGTAAGCCGGGTTCTGTAGGGCACCATTCTTTCGAATGGTACGTGACGGCCATTCCTCTGGGACAAGGTTTGCACCTTGCCTCGAGCAACCTACCCGGACAGCGGGCCTGACATCGCCCTGCGGTGTTATCGCGCGTGCGCGAACTAACCGCGTTGCCGTCCCTATTCGGTTTTGCTCCCGGTGTGGTTTGCCATGCCGTCGCCGTTGCCGGCAACGCGGTGCGCTCTTACCGCACCTTTTCACCCTTGCTTCCTCCGGAGAGGGAGCGGTTCGTTCTCTGTGGCACTTTCCCTGGGGTCGCCCCCGCCGGATGTTATCCGGCACCGCATGTCGATGGAGCCCGGACTTTCCTCCCCCGCGGCCTTTCGACACTTGCGGGAGCGGCCGTCCGGCCGACTGACGGCCATGGCATGGGCGCTTCCGCCGGTCCCGTCAAGCGGATTACGCCCGCCAAGGCGGCCAAAATAAATTATCCTGAAGATGTCGTTTGGCCTGTCGCCCGTTCGACTGGGTGTCGGCGATCCAGCCGATCAAGAGGAGAGACGAGATGCAATACCTGCTGCTGATCTACCGGAGCGACGCGACCTATGCCCACATGACCGCCGACGACCGCAAGAAGCTGACGTCGGAGTATGCGGCCTACACCCAATCGATCATCCAGAGCGGGCACTTCAAGGCCGGCGATGGCTTGCAGCCGGTATCCACCGCGACCACGGTGCGGGTTCGCGACGGCAAGACGCTGACGACCGATGGGCCGTTTGCGGAAACCCGCGAGCAACTCGGCGGCTACTATCTGGTCGATGCCAAGGACCTCGACACCGCGCTCGGCCTCGCCGCGCGGATTCCAGGTGCCCGGGATGGTTCGATCGAGGTGCGCCCGGTGATGATCTACGACAATTAAGTCCGGCCAACGTTTCGGGGCGATGCGCTTACATCGCTCCGGAACGACGATTTCTCATCGAGTGGTGCGATGACCCCGAGCCAGATCGAAAAGGTGTTTCGCGACGAGGCGGGGCGGGCGCTCGCCACGTTGATCCGTCTCGTCGGCGATTTCGATCTGGCCGAGGATGCGTTGCAGGATGCGTTCGCGGTGGCGCTGCAACGCTGGCCGATCGGTGAATTTCCCGCCAATCCGCGCGCCTGGCTGGTCAATGTCGGCCGCAACAAGGCGATCGACCGGGTGCGCCGCGCCGCCAGCTTTCGCGGCAAGCAGCAGCAATTGACGCATCAACTGCTGCTCGATGCGGAAGCGCCGCCCGAGCCGGCCGATGCGAGCCTCGATGACGACATGCTGCGGCTGATCTTCACCTGCTGCCATCCGTCCTTTGCCGCCGAAGTTCAGGTCGCGTTGACCTTGCGCACGGTGTGCGGTCTGACGACCGCACAAGTGGCGCGGGCGTTTCTGGTCAGCGAGGACGCGATGGCGCAGCGCCTGCTGCGTGCCAAGCAGAAGATCAAGCTCGCCGGCATTCCCTATCAGGTGCCGGAGCGCGAGGCGCTGGAGCCGCGGCTCTCTGGCGTGCTCGCGGTGATCTACCTGGTGTTCACCGAAGGTTATGCCGCGACCGCCGGCGAGGATTTGATGCGGCCCGATCTCGCGCGCGAGGCGATCCGGCTGGCGCGGCTGATCGATGCGCTGATCCCGGCGCGCGGCGAGATCAAGGGCCTGCTGGCCTTGATGCTGCTGCACGATGCGCGCCGCGCCGGCCGCCAAACTGCGACCGGCGACATCGTGCTGCTCGAGCAGCAGGACCGTTCGCTGTGGGATGTCGGGCAGATCACCGAGGGCGTGAAGCTGGTCGAGGAGGCGCTGCGAATGCCGGGCCGCCCGCAATCCTACGCGGTGCAGGCCGCGATCGCCGCCTTGCACGCCCGCGCACCGAGCTTCGCGGATACCGACTGGCCGCAGATCGCCGGTCTCTATGAGGTGCTGCTGCGCATCAGCCCGTCGCCGGTGATCGAGCTCAACCACGCCGCCGCGGTGTCGATGGTCGACGGCCCGGCGCGCGCGCTCGATCTGATCGATGCGCTGGACGCGCGCGGCAGCTTGAGGGGATACGACCAGCTGCCCGCAGTGCGTGCCGATCTGCTGCGCCGTCTCGGCCGCAACGACGAGGCGCGGCAGGCCTATCTCGCCGCCTCGGCCGCAACCCAGCTCGAGCCGCTGCGGCGGCTTTATGCGCGGCGGATTGCCGAACTGGGGTGATTGACGTCTCCACGTCATTTGCGAGGAGCGAAGCGACGAGGCAATTCACTTATCCCCGAGTGGAGGCATGGATTGCTTCGCTTCGCTCGCAATGACGCTGGGCAGAGACCGAGCCTACTTCGCCTTCGCCACCGTAGCTTGCACCACCGCATCCGGCGGCAGGCTCTCCAGCAACGCGTGCAGCGTCGCCATGGTGGAGCGGTCGGCGATCCCGTCGACACGTTCGGGGCGGAAGTGACGCTGGAAGGCGGTGACGACCTCCATGGTCGGCCCGTCGAACTTGCCGTTGGTCGGGATGTTGTAGCCGTAACGTCGGAATGCGGCCTGCATGTTGGAGACGCTGTCGCTGATCGCGCCCAGTTGCAGCGCATCGCCGCGCACGATCCGCGCCGGCTGCACCCAGTGCCCGACGCCGGAATTGGCCAGCGAGTGCCACGGGAATTTCTCGCCGGGATCCTTCTTGCGCCCCGGCGCGACGTCGGAATGGCCGAGCACGCGATGCGAGGGTACCTTGCGGCGAAGCATGATGCCGCGGCACAGCGCGATCACGGCCGCGATCTGGCGCAGCGGAAAATCGGGATAACCCCAATCGTGGCCGCGATTGACGATCTCGACACCGATCGAGCAGGAATTGATGTCGTCCTCGCCCGCCCATGCGGACACGCCGGCGTGCCAGGCACGCATGCTCTCCGGCACGCATTGCACGATGCGTCCGTCCTCCAGCACGATGTAATGCGCGGAAACCTCGGTGCCCGCCGTGCAGAGCTGCGCGATCGCGCCTTCGACGTCGGGCATGCCGGTGTAGTGCAGCACGATCATGTCGGGTTGCCGGCCGCCCGCGCGTTCGCCGAAATTCACCGACGGGATCACGTCGGAGGCGATCGATGAGTCCGGCGTGAACATCTTCGCGTCGGCCACGCCCTTCGGAACGGGAAGGACGCGCTGACGCTTCGAATCAGCGTTGCCAGACGAGGACGAACCAGAAGCCATACGAATCACTCAAACCCGACGAGAGACCAGCATTTTGACATATGGATAAGCCAAATAGGCATTTACTATTCCTTTACCCTGCGGGTCGGGCAATCGGGCTGCCGGTTCCGGGGGACGCATTATGCCCGGACTGTGCGCCCGGAGCATCACTCGAATACGCATCAAAGGCGCGCCATCGCGCTAACCGATCATCAACGTTTTCTTAACGCTAAGTGCCGTTACTGAGGGTGAAGTGCCGAACCGGTTTCGGGGGACGGCCAAGGCTCCGCTGCTTGCGCGAAATCCCATGGAAACCCTCCCAATTCCGGTCGGATATCAGGATTTGCGACCGGGGACGGGAGTTGGCGCTGGCATCACGCAGCAACGCTTTCGCAGCAATGGTCGGGCAAGGCGCGAGGATTCGAGGCGCAATGAGTCGGCGCGCAGCCAGCTTGCATACCAGTCACGCGGTCCCGCCCGGGGACGGCGCATGAACGAGCGTGCGTCGCGTCACATTTCGGTGCTCGGCCACGAGGCGGTGGCATATCTCGCGCCGCGCGCCGGCGGCATTTATGTCGATGCCACCTTCGGTGCCGGCGGCTACAGCCGGATGATTCTCGACGTCGCCGATACCCGCGTGATCGGCATCGACCGCGACCGCACCGCGATCACGGGCGGCTTCGATCTGGTCGACGGCGCGGGCGGCCGGCTTACGCTGGTCGAGGACCGCTTCTCCAATCTTGCCGAGGTCTGTGCCGCGCAGGGCGCGGATGCGGTCGACGGCGTCGTGATGGATGTCGGCGTCTCCTCGATGCAACTTGATCAGGGCGAGCGCGGCTTTTCGTTTCGGCTGGGTGGACCGCTCGACATGCGAATGGGGCAGAGCGGCCCGACCGCGGCCGATGTGGTCGCGACCGCCTCCGAGAAGGAACTCGCCGACATCATCTATATCTTCGGCGAGGAGCGCCACTCGCGCGGCGTCGCCCGCGCCATCGTCGCCGCACGCAAGGATGCGCCGATCACGACGACGGAGGCGTTGGCCGAACTCGTCGCGAAAGTGGTGCGCGCCAAGCCGAACGAGATCCATCCGGCGACCAGGACCTTTCAGGCGCTGCGCATCTTCGTCAATGAGGAACTCGACGAGCTCTATCTGGCGCTGGCCGCCGCCGAGCGCGTGCTGAAGCCGGGCGGCCGGCTCGTCGTGGTCTCGTTCCATTCGCTGGAAGACCGCATCGTCAAGAATTTCCTCGCCGAGCGCGGCAAGGTTGCCGGCGGCTCGCGGCATCTGCCCGAGGTCGCACAGTCCGCCCCGAGTTTCCAGATCCTGACCAAGCGCCCGGTCGTGCCCGGCGACGCCGAGATCGCGGCCAATCCGCGCGCGCGCTCCGCAAAACTGCGTGCCGCCGAACGCACCGCAGCGCCGATGCATGCGGACGACGACTTGCCGTCGTGGCCGCGGCTCTCCGACCTGAAGCGGGGAGGCTGACGATGCGCCTTCTCCATCTCCTCGTCATCGGCATGCTGATCTTCGCGGCGTCCTATGTCTATCGCATCAAGATGGAATCGACCGCGCGCGTCGAACGCGTGCTGCAACTCAATGCCGAGATCCGCGAGCAGCGCAACGCGATCGCCACCCTGCGCGCTGAATGGGCCAAGCTCGATGCGCCGCTCAGGTTGCAAGGACTTGCCGAGCGGCATCTGCCGCTGAAGCCGATCAACGCCAACCAGTACGATTCCCTGAAGAACCTGCCCGAACGGCCGCCGAGCTTCACGCGGCCGGGCTCGCGTGATCCGATCGGCGCGATGATCGACACCATCGAGGCCGCCGCCGCGCCCGACAGCACGACAGGATCGATCGACAAGGCGCCGACCGATCAGCCGGCCGCCGAGCAGCCTGCGCCCGACGAATCCGAACAGGGCGGGGGAGATCAGCAATGACGGGACCAGCCATAACCGATCCGGCGGCCCCCGCCAACAATCCGGCCGCGAAACCGATCGAGCCCTGGAGCCAGCGGCTGATCCGCACGCTGCTGTACGGCAGCAATGTCGACCGTGCGGCCAAGGCGCGCGCGCGCGTCGGGCTTGCGATCCTTGCCTTCGCGGCGGTCTATTGCGTGCTGGCCGGGCGGCTGGTGCTGTTCGCCATCGGTGCCGACAGCCATAGCGCGCGGCGCGCCGCGTCGCAGGACGCCATCGCGACCGCGCGGCCCGACATCACCGACCGCAACGGCGCGATCCTCGCCACCGACGTCAAGGCGCCGAGCCTGTTCGCCGAGCCGCGCCGCCTGATCGACAAGGACGAAGCGATCGAGCTTTTGACCGGGGCGTTGCCCGATCTCGACACCAGCGAGGTGCGCGACCGGCTGTCGTCGCGCAAAGGCTTCGTCTGGCTGAAGCGCGAGATCACGCCGAAGCAGCAGCTCGACATCCACCGCCTCGGCCTGCCCGGCGTTGGCTTCCTGCGCGAGAACAAGCGCGTCTATCCGACCGGCAACGAGGTCGCCCACCTGATCGGCCTGGTCAACATCGACAACCAGGGCATCGCCGGCATGGAGAAGTGGCTGGACAATAACGGTCTGGCCGATCTGCATCGCGCGGGCTTCGCCACCGACCGCCTTCAGAAGCCGGTGGAGCTGTCGGTCGATCTCCGCGTCGAGCATGCACTGCGCGACGAACTGATCAAGGCGAAGGAGAAGTTCAAGGCCAAAGCGGCTTCGGGTCTCGTCTCCAATGTGCGCACCGGCGAGATCGTCGCGATGGTGTCGCTGCCGGATTTCGATCCGAACAATCCGAAGGAAGCGCACGATCCGGACCGCATCAACCGCCTGACCACCGGCGTCTACGAGATGGGCTCGACCTTCAAGGCATTCACGCTGGCGATGGCGCTGGATAGCGGCCGGTTCGACCTCAACTCGATGTGGGACGCGCGAGGCCCGCTGCATTACGGCAAGTTCGCGATCCATGACGATCACAATCTCGGCCGCATGATCAACATGAAGGAGGTGTTCTACTATTCCTCCAACATCGGCGCCGGGCGCATTGCGCTGGCGATGGGCGTCGACGCGCACAAGGCCTTCCTGCGCAAGATGGGGCAGCTCGAGCGGCTGCGTACCGAATTGCCGGAGAGCGCTTCGCCGATCGTGCCGAAGAGGTGGGGCGAACTGAACACCGTCACCATCTCGTTCGGCCACGGCATCGCAGTCGCGCCGTTGCAGGCGGTGATGGGCATCGACGCGCTGGTCAATGGCGGCTACCTGATCCCGCCGACCTTCCTGAAACGTACCGAGCAGGAGGCGATGGCGCTGGCCAAGCGCGTCATCAAGCCCGAGACCTCGGACAAGATGCGCTACCTGATGCGGCTCAATGCCGAGGTCGGCACCGCCAAGAAGGCCGACGTCAAGGGCTACTATATCGGCGGCAAGACCGGCACCGCCGAAAAGGTGGTCAACGGCCGCTACGCCAAGAAGCGCGTGTTGAACGCGTTCACCGCGATCCTGCCTGCCGACAATCCGAAATACCAGCTCCTGATCATGCTGGACGAACCGCAGCCCCTGAAGGAGACCTACGGTTTCATCACTTCGGGTTGGAACGCGGTGCCGACCGGCGGCAACGTGATCGCCCGAATTGCGCCGCTTTTGGGCGTCGAGCCGCGATTCGATCTGCCGCCGTCCGACCGCCTTATTCTTGCGGCATCCAGAACAACCCAGTAAGGCGTATGTTCACAGCAGGATCCGGAAAGTGTGCAGCGGTTTTCCGGATAGATCGTGCGGCGCCAGAACGGCGCCGGCCAGACTGGAAGATCATGAGACTTCGCGACCTCTTCGGCGCTGACGCCACGATCGATCCAAATGCCGACACCGTTGTGGTCGGCGGGCTTGCGGTCGACAGCCGTGCGGTGAAGCCGGGCGACCTGTTCTTCGCATTGACCGGCAGCAAGACCGACGGCGCGCGCTTCGTCGACGCGGCGATCGATGCCGGCGCGGTCGCAGTCGCGGGTGACCATCCGCCGCAGGCGCCGCTTCGCGTTCCATTCGTCGTCACGCCCAATCCGCGCCGTGCGCTGGCGCTCGCGGCCGCGACATTCTACCCGCGCCAGCCCGCGACGATCGCGGCGGTGACCGGCACCAGCGGCAAGACCTCGGTCGCGGCCTTCACGCGTCAGATCTGGCAACGGCTCGGCCATGCTTCCGCGAGCATCGGTACCATCGGTCTGGTCTCGGACAAGCGCACCGTCTACGGTTCGCTGACCACGCCGGATCCGATTGCGCTGCATCGCCAACTCGACGAGATCGCGGGCGATGGCGTCACCCATCTGGCGTTCGAGGCCTCCTCGCACGGCCTCGACCAATATCGTCTCGATGGCGTGCGCATCCAGGCCGGCGGCTTCACCAACCTGTCGCGCGATCACATGGATTATCATCCCGACGTCGCGCACTATCTCAACGCCAAGCTCCGCCTGTTCCGCGACCTCGTCGCGCCCGGTGGCGCGGCGGTGATTTCGGCGGATCATGATTGCTCGGCTGAAGTGATCGATGCGGCGCGCGCCCGCGGCCTGCGGATCATCACGGTCGGCCGCAACGCCGATGCGAGCGAGGGCATCAAGCTCACTGAGGCCACCATCGAGGGTTTCGCGCAGAAGCTCGCAATCGCGCATCGCGGATGCAATCATGCGATCCGGCTGCCGTTGGTCGGCGAATTCCAGATCGAGAACGCGCTGGTCGCGGCGGGGCTCACGATCGGCACCGGCAGCGCCGCCGAAGACGTTTTCGGCTGTCTCGAACATCTCGAAGGCGCCAAGGGCCGGCTCGAACTGGTCGGCGAGCACAATGGCGCGCCGATCTTCGTCGACTACGCCCACAAGCCCGATGCGCTCGCCAAGGCGTTGCAGGCGCTGCGGCCCTATGCGAAGCGCAGGCTGGTCGTGATCTTCGGCGCTGGCGGCGACCGCGACGCCGGCAAGCGCCCGATCATGGGCGCGATTGCCGCCGAGAATGCCGATCACATCATCGTCACCGACGACAATCCGCGCAGCGAGAAGCCCGAGGTGATCCGCGCCGCGATCATGGCCACCGCGAAGGGCGCGCGCGAGATCGGCGACCGCGCCGAGGCAATCCGCGTCGGCATCGCCGGCCTTGCACCGGGCGATGCGCTGGTCGTGGCCGGCAAGGGCCACGAGGTCGGGCAGATCGTCGGCGGCACGACGCTGCCGTTCAGCGATCACGAAGCAGTCGCGAAAGCATTGGCCGAGGAGGGCGCATGAGCACGATGTTGTGGACCTCGGATGCGATGGCGACCGCAATGCGCGCCGCGCCGCAAGGCGCGCTGCCGGATGGCGTCACCGGTCTTTCGATCGACAGCCGCACCATCGCCGCGGGCGAAGCGTATTTTGCGATCAAGGGCGACGTCCATGACGGCCACGCCTTCGTCGAGGCCGCGCTGAAAGCCGGGGCTGGCCTCGCCGTGGTCGAGACCGCGCAACGTGAAAAGTTTCCCGCCGACGCGCCGCTGCTGGTGGTCGACGACGTGCTCGCCGGCCTGGTCGAACTCGCCCATGCCTCGCGTGCGCGGCTCAAGGCCCAGATCATCGCGGTCACCGGCTCGGTCGGCAAGACCTCGACCAAGGAGGCGCTGCGCCGCGTGCTGTCGGCGCAGGGCGAAACCCATGCCTCGGTGGCGTCGTTCAACAATCATTGGGGCGTGCCGCTGTCGCTGGCGCGCTGCCCGGCGAGCACGCGTTTCGCGGTGTTCGAGATCGGCATGAACCATGCCGGCGAGATCACGCCACTGGTGAAGATGGTGCGGCCGCATGTCGCCATCATCACCACGATCGAGCCGGTGCATCTGGAGTTCTTCTCCGGCATCGAGGCGATCGCCGACGCCAAGGCGGAGATCTTCGCAGGGCTCGAGCCCGATGGCGCCGTCGTGCTCAACCGCGACAACGGCCAGTTCGCGCGGCTGCAAAAGAAGGCCAGGAAAGCCGGCATCTCGCGCATCGTCTCTTTCGGCACCGACAAGCGCGCCGAGGCACGGCTGCTCGACCTCTCGCTGCACGCGACCTGCTCGGCGGTGCATGCGGATATTCTGGACCACGACATCACCTACAAGATCGGCATGCCCGGCCGCCACATGGCGATGAACTCGCTCGCGGTGCTGGCCGGCGCTTCGCTGCTCGGCGCCGATCTCGCGCGCGCGGCGCTGTCGCTGTCGCTGCTCGAGGCACCGACTGGCCGCGGCCTCCGCCGCACGGTCGAGGTCGGCCATGGTGAGGCGACGCTGATCGACGAGAGCTACAACGCCAATCCGGCCTCGATGGCGGCCGCGCTCAACGTGCTCGGCCAGGCCAAGGTCGGGCCGCATGGCCGCCGGATCGCCGTGCTCGGCGACATGCTCGAGCTCGGGCCGACCGGGCCCGACCTGCACCGCGGCCTCAACGAAGCCGTGACCGCCAACCGCATCGACCTCGTATATTGTTGTGGTCCGCTGATGCGGAATCTGTGGGATGCCCTTTCCACCGGCAAGCGGGGAGGCTATGCCGAGAGTTCGGCGGCGCTCGAAGCGCAGGCGGTCGCCGCGGTCCGTGCCGGTGACGTGATCATGGTGAAGGGCTCGCTGGGATCGAAGATGAAGCTCATTGTCAGCGCGCTGGAAAAACGCTTCCCCGACAAGGCCGCGCACGAAGCGGTATAGGACCCTTTGAATGTTCTACTGGTTGATCGAACTGTCCAACACCGTTCCGGGGTTTGGGGCATTCCGCAGCGCGCTGAACGTGTTCCGCTACATCACCTTCCGCACCGGCGGCGCGATGGTGACCGGCGCGCTGTTCGTGTTCCTGTTCGGGCCCTGGATCATCGATCACCTGCGGCTTCGGCAGGGCAAGGGCCAGCCGATCCGCGCCGACGGGCCGCAGTCGCATCTGATTTCCAAGAAGGGCACGCCCACCATGGGCGGCCTGATGATCCTGTCCGGCCTCGTGGTCTCGACGCTGCTGTGGGCCAATCCGCTCAATCCCTATGTCTGGATCGTGCTGGCGGTGACGCTCGGCTTCGGCTTCGTCGGCTTCTATGACGATTATCTGAAGGTCACAAAGCAGTCACACTCCGGCTTCGCCGGCAAGCTCCGCCTGCTGATCGAGGCGGCGATCGGGCTCGCCGCCACCTACGCGCTGGTCCGGCTCGGCCGCGACGTGTCCTCGACCTCGCTCGTGATTCCCTTCTTCAAGGATCTCGTCATCAACTTCGGCTGGTTCTTCGTGATCTTCGGCGCCTTCGTGATGGTCGGCGCCGGCAACGCCGTGAACCTGACCGACGGCCTCGACGGTCTTGCGATCGTGCCCGTCATGATCGCTGCCGCGAGCTTCGGCATGATCTCGTATCTCACCGGCAACGCGGTGTTTTCAGACTATCTCCAGATCAATTACGTCGCCGGCACTGGCGAACTGGCGGTGCTGTGCGGCGCGGTGTTGGGGGCAGGCTTGGGCTTCCTCTGGTTCAACGCGCCGCCTGCCTCGATCTTCATGGGCGACACCGGCTCGCTCGCGCTCGGCGGCATGCTGGGCGCCACCGCGGTTGCGGTGAAGCACGAGATCGTGCTCGCGGTGATCGGCGGCCTGTTCGTGCTGGAGGCCGTGTCGGTGATCGTGCAGGTCGCCTCGTTCAAGCTCACCGGAAAACGCGTGTTTCGGATGGCGCCGCTGCACCATCATTTCGAGCAGAAGGGCTGGACCGAGCCGCAGATCGTGATCCGGTTCTGGATCATCTCGGTGATGCTGGCGCTGGCCGGCCTCTCCACCCTCAAGCTGCGTTGAGCTCGATCATGATCCCGGTCACCTCCTTCGCTGGCAAGACGGTCGCGGTGTTCGGGCTCGGTGGTTCCGGCCTCGCGAGCTGCCGTGCGCTGAAGGCCGGCGGCGCGGAAGTAATCGCCGCCGACGACAATGCGGATAATGTCGCCAGGGCGGCGCAGGCCGGCTTCACCACCGCCGACCTGCGCACCGTGTCATGGGTGAATTTCGCCGCGCTGATCCTGACTCCGGGCGCGCCACTGACCCATCCGGCGCCGCACTGGAGCGTGCTGAAAGCGCGCGAGGTGGGATGCGAGGTGATCGGTGACGTCGAACTGTTCTGCCGCGAGCGGCGCCGTCACGCGCCGAACGCGCCGTTCGTCGCCATCACCGGCACCAACGGCAAGTCGACCACGACGGCCTTGATCGCGCATCTGATGAAGGTGGCCGGCTACGATACCCAGATGGGCGGCAATATCGGCACCGCGATCCTGTCGCTGGAGCCGCCGCGGATGGGCCGGGTCCACGTCATCGAGATGTCGTCCTACCAGATCGACCTCGCGCCGTCGCTCGATCCCTCGGTCGGCATCCTGATCAACATCAGCGAGGATCACATCGATCGCCACGGCACGCTGGAGCATTACGCGGCCGTCAAGGAGCGGCTGGTCGCGGGCGTCCAGCAGGGCGGCACTGCGATCACCGGCGTCGACGACATCTGGTGCCGGAACATCGCCGACCGGTTGGATCGCGCCGGCAAGCGCGTGGTGCGCATCTCCGTGAAAAACCCGCTGCCGGACGGTCTCTATGTCGAGCACGAGACGATCGTGCGCGCACAGGGCGCGGCGCGCAGCGAGATCGCGCGTCTCGGCGGCATCGGCTCGTTGCGCGGCCTGCATAATGCGCAGAATGCTGCCTGCGCCGCGGCCTGCGCGCTGGCGATGGGCATCGCCACCGACGTGTTGCAGAACGGCCTGCGCAGCTTCCCGGGCCTGGCGCATCGCATGGAGCAGGTCGGCCGTCGTGGCCACGTGCTGTTCGTCAACGACTCCAAGGGCACCAACGCGGACGCGGCCGCGCATGCGCTGTCGTCGTTTGCCGACATCTACTGGATCGCCGGCGGCAAGCCGAAGGCCGGCGGCATCACCGGCCTATCGGAATATTTCCCGCGTATCCGCAAGGCCTATCTGATCGGTGAGGCGGCGGCTGAATTCTCCGGCACGCTCGGAGAGCGCGTCCCGCATGAGATGTCCGGCACGCTCGACGTCGCGATCGCCAGCGCCGCGCGCGATGCCGAAGCATCGGGGCTCGCGGAAGCCGTCGTGCTGCTGTCACCGGCCTGCGCCTCGTTCGACCAGTACCGCAATTTCGAAATCCGCGGCACCGCCTTCCGCGACATCGTCCAGGCGCTGCCCGGCGTCAAGCCGGTGGTGTGACCGGCGTTGCGCCAATGTCGCGCCGCCGTCATTCCGGGGCGTGCGCAGCACGAGCCCGGAATCCATTGAACCACACATCCTGCGGCCGAACGGATTGCGGGCTCCCGCTTCGCGAGCCCCGGAATGACGGCGATGTCGCGCGCCGCGACTTCCAAAGCTCTCCCTCAAAAGTTACCCAACCCGTTAACCCCTTGGAAACCATCCTGCGCCACGAATGGACGTTATCTCTGCCATCTGGGGACGCCCATGCTCGCCCGTGACCAACGCACCCCGTTCTCGGACTGGTGGTGGACCGTCGACAAACTGCTGCTGTTGGCGATCGCCGCGTTGATGCTGGCTGGCGTCATCCTGTCGCTGGCGGCGAGCCCGCCGGTCGCGACCCGGATCGGGCTCGATCCGTTCCATTTCTTCAACCGCCACGTCATGTTCCTGGTGCCGTCGCTGATCGTGCTGATCGGGGTGTCGTTCATGACGCCGCGGCAGATCCGGCGCACCGCGCTGATCGTGTTCGCGATCTCGATCGCGCTGATCGTGCTGACGCTCCTGGTCGGGCCCGAGGTCAAGGGCTCGCGTCGTTGGATCACGCTGCTCGGCGTCAACATCCAGGCCTCCGAAGCCGCCAAGCCGTCCTTCGTCATCGTGGCGGCCTGGCTGTTCGCGGAATCGACCAAGCGGCCGGAAATGCCGGCGACCTCGATGGCGCTGGTGCTGCTGATGATGCTGGTGACGCTGCTGGTGATGGAGCCCGACTTCGGCCAGACCATGCTGATCCTCACCGTGTGGGGCGCGCTGTTCTTCATCGCGGGCATGCGGATGATCTGGGTGTTCGGGCTCGCCGGCGCCGCCGGCGCCGGACTGTTCGGCGCCTATCTGCTGGTGCCGCACGTTGCCGGCCGCATCAAGCGCTTCATGAATCCCGCCTCCGGCGACACCTTCCAGGTCGACACCGCGATGGAGGCGTTCTGGAACGGCGGCTGGTTCGGGCTCGGGCCGGGCGAGGGCATCGCCAAACGCAGCCTGCCGGACAGCCACACCGACTTCGTGTTCGCGGTCGCGGCGGAGGAGTTCGGCATCATCCTCTGCCTGATGCTGGTCGCGCTGTTCGGCTTCATCGTGATCCGCACGCTGACCCGCGCCTACGCCACCGAGGACATGTTCTCGCGCTTCGCGGCTTCGGGGCTTGCGATCCTGTTCGGTGTGCAGGCGACGATCAACATGGCGGTCAATCTGCAACTGATCCCGGCCAAGGGCATGACGCTGCCGTTCATCTCCTATGGCGGCTCGTCATTCGTCTCGCTCGCCTATGGCGTCGGCATGATGCTGGCGCTGACGCGGCAGCGGCCGCGCACCGAGATCGAATCGATGGAGGGTGCCAGCACGCAGCGCGCCTACGCGTAGGTGACTGTGACTGCGGCGTCGGTTATCTGGAAACCATGGACAACGCGCCCCTGATTCTGCTGGCGGCCGGCGGCACCGGCGGCCATTTGTTCCCGGCCGAAGCGCTCGCCGTGGAGCTGATCAGGCGCGGCCTGCGTGTCCGGCTCGCGACCGACGGCCGCGCGCTGCGCTATTCCGGCCTGTTCGGCCGGGACAGCATCGATCTGGTGCCGAGCGCCACCGTGCGCAGCCGCAACCCGATCTCGCTTGCACAAACCGTGCTGATGCTCGGCTACGGCACGCTGGTGGCCGCCAACCTGGTGCGTCGGCTGAAGCCTGCGGCCGTCGTCGGCTTCGGCGGCTACCCGACCCTGCCGCCGCTGATGGCGGCGCGTCTGCTCGGCGTGCCCTGCATCATCCATGATGCCAATGCGGTGCTCGGCCGCGCCAACCGCTTCCTCTCCGGCCGCGTCAATGCGATCGCGACCTCGCTGCCCGGCGTGCTCGATCGCGATCCGGCGCTGGCCGGCAAGGCGACCACCGTCGGCACGCCGATGCGGCCGGCGATCCTGGCCGCCGCCGCAGTGAAATACACGCCGCCCGAGGTCGACGGGCCGTTGCGCCTGCTCGTCGTCGGCGGCAGCCAGGGCGCGCGGGTGATGAGCGATATCGTGCCGCCTGCGATCGAGCAGCTCGAACCTGCATTATGGAGCCGGCTGATCGTCACCCAGCAGGTGCGCGAAGAGGACATGGCGCGGGTGCGCGCGGTCTACGACCGCCTCAAGATCAACGCCGAGCTCGCGCCGTTCTTCGCCGATCTGCCGGCGCGGCTGGCCTCGAGCCAGCTCGTGATCTCGCGCTCCGGCGCCGGCACCGTCGCCGAGCTCGCCTCGATCGGGCGTCCGTCGATCCTGGTGCCGCTGCCGGGTGCGATCGATCAGGACCAGTTCGCCAATGCCGGCGTGCTGTCGCAGGCGAATGGCGCGCTGCGTATCAAGCAGAGCGACTTCACGCCGGAACGGCTGGCGCGCGAGATCTCGGCCTTCGCCGCCGAGCCCCAGAGGCTGACCGCGATGGCGGAGGCCGCGCGCGGTGTCGGACGGCTCGACGCCGCCGAGCGGCTCGCCGATCTGGTCGCGAAGGTGGCCGGGATTTGATGTGCCAATCCGGCAGGACGCCGGGGGAGACTTGAGCATGACGGGTCTGTTGATTCACTCCGTCTCTGAATTCTCGGACCTGATCCTTGAGGCGTTGCGCCTCGCGGATGCGCGCGACATCGTCGAGATCGGTGCGGAGTATGGCGGCATGTCGGCGCTGCTCGCCGATCACTGCCGCATCCGCGGCGGCCAGCTCACCAGCGTCGATCCCGCGCCGAAGCGCGAATTCCTCGATTGGGTGGCGACCAGTCCGGATGTGCGTCACGTTGCAAAGACCAGCCTCGAAGCATTCTGCGAACTGGACGCACCCGATGCCTGGATCGTCGATGGCGACCACAACTGGTACACCGTCTATCACGAGCTCGGGCAGATCGAGGCGATCAGCCGCCGCGTCGGCAAGCCGGTGCTGGCGTTCCTGCACGATGTCGGCTGGCCCTGCGGGCGGCGCGACATGTATTATGCGCCCGAACAGATTCCGGCTGAGTATCGCCATCCGCACAGTTTCGATGCGGGTGCAGTGCTGGACCGCCCCGCGCTGGTCGAGGGCCGCGGATTTCGCGGCGGGGGCCTTGCCGCATTCGCCAACGTCTCCGGCGGCGCGCGTAATGGCGTGATGACGGCGATCGACGACTTCCTGGCCGAGCAGCTCGCGCAGGGCAGGGAGTTCGGCTTCGCCGAGATCCCGGCCGTGTTCGGTCTCGGCGTGCTGTTCGACATGAACGCCGCCTGGAGTGGGCCGCTCGCCGAACTCGTGCTGCCCTATCACCAGAACAAGCTGCTGCGCGTGCTCGAGACCAACCGGCTGCGCAACTATCTTCGCGTCATCGAGATGCAGGACGAGGCCGCGGCGCGCGCTGCGCGGCCGGGAGCGGCATAGGCGGCGAGGATGCTCCTGATGTCGGATCGCGACCATTGGCCGGTAGCTGACAACAGCGACATTTCCGCGGCCGAAGACCGGAAAAAGCCCTTGTCACGCATGGGAAAAGCGGGGCATCCAGTGGTCTGCGCTGCCGATTTGAGCCGCGCGAAGAAGCTGGATCGATCGCCCCGTGGCGAGCCCGCATTGGGCAGACGATGAGATCAGGAACCGGATCATGAGACTGCCGCGCGAGATCGGACCCATTCATTTCGTCGGGATCGGCGGCATCGGCATGAGCGGCATCGCCGAGGTGCTGATCAATCTCGGCTACACCGTGCAGGGCTCGGACGCGTCGGACAATTACAATCTCGACCGGCTGCGCAAGAGGGGCGCCAAGGTTTCGGTCGGCCACGCCGCCGAGAATGTCGACGGCGCCGCGGTCGTCGTGGTCTCGACCGCGATCAAGCGCGACAATCCCGAATTGATGGCGGCGCGCGCGCGGCGCGTTCCGGTGGTGCGGCGCGCCGAGATGCTGGCGGAATTGATGCGGCTGAAAAGCTGCGTCGCGATCGCCGGCACCCATGGCAAGACCACGACGACGACGATGGTGGCGACCTTGCTCGACGCCGGCGGGCTCGATCCGACCGTGATCAATGGCGGCATCATCAATGCCTATGGGTCCAATGCGCGGCTCGGGGCCGGCGACTGGATGGTGGTCGAAGCCGATGAGAGCGACGGCACCTTCCTGAAGCTGCCGTCCGATGTCGTGATCGTCACCAACATCGATCCCGAGCACCTCGATCACTTCAAGACCTTCGAGGCGATCCAGGATGCATTCCGCAATTTCGTCGAGAACGTTCCGTTCTACGGCTTCGCCGTGATGTGCACCGATCACCCCGTGGTGCAGGCGCTGGTCGGCAGGATCGAGGATCGCCGCATCATCACCTATGGGCAGAACCCGCAGGCCGATGCGCAGCTGCTGGACCTCACGCCGATGGGCGGCGGCTCGAAATTCAAGGTGGCGATCCGCGATCGCAAGACCGGCGCGACGCGTGAGATTGCCGACATCATGCTGCCGATGCCGGGACGGCACAATGCATCCAACGCAACCGCGGCGATCGCGGTCGCGCATGAGCTTGGCGTGTCCGACGACATCATCCGCCAGGCGATGGCCGGCTTCGGCGGCGTCAAGCGGCGCTTCACCAAGACCGGCGAGACCAACGGCGTCACCGTGATCGACGATTACGGCCATCACCCGGTCGAGATCGCGGCCGTGCTGAAGGCCGCCCGCGAATCCACCAACGGCAAGATCATCGCCGTGGTGCAGCCGCATCGCTACACCCGCCTGCAATCGTTGTTCGAGGAATTCTGTACCTGCTTCAACGATGCCGATGCGGTTGTGGTGGCGGAGGTCTATGCGGCCGGCGAGGCGCCGATCCCGGGCATCGACCGCGACCACTTCGCCGCCGGCCTGCGCGCCCACGGCCATCGCAACGTTGTCCCGCTGCCGAACGCCGGCGAGCTCGCCAAGATCGTGCACGGCCTTGCCAAGTCCGGCGACCTCGTGGTCTGCCTCGGCGCCGGCAACATCACGCAATGGGCCTACGCCTTGCCGGGCGAATTGAAGGCTTTGAGGTGATGGAAGTCTCCTGTTCATCCCCGTCATGGCCGGGCTTGTCCCGGCCATCCACGTCTTCACTGCACTATCGAGTCGTAGAGGTCGTCCCAGTTTGGGTTTGTCGCGATAATCTTGCGGACTTTCCAAGCGCGAGGCCAATGCTTGATAGTATGTTCGCGCTGAATGGCAGTGCGGATATCGTCAAATTGCTCGAAGTAGACCAGCTGTTTCAGTCCGTAGCGTTTGGTAAATCCATCAACAAAGCCCGAACGATGCTCGAATATCCGGCGGACGAGATCGCTTGTCACTCCGACGTACAGCACGCCGTTCGGACGATTGGTCAGAAAATAGACGTATCCACCTGTCATGCGGAGATACTGCAAGACGTGGATGGCCGGGACAAGCCCGGCCATGACGGATGGAGAGGTCATATATGACCTTCCCCGACATCACGCCCGACCTGAAAGCCGCGATGCCGGAGCTGCGCGGGCGGTTGCTCGCCAACCAGTCGATGGCTGAACTGACCTGGTTTCGCGTCGGCGGTCCGGCGCAGGTGCTGTTCACGCCGGCCGATGAGGATGATCTCGCTTATTTCCTGAAGCGCCTGCCGCAGGAGCTGCCGGTCTATGTCGTCGGCGTCGGCTCCAATCTGATCGTGCGCGACGGCGGCATGCCTGGGGTCGTGATCCGGCTCGCGCCGCGCGCGTTCGGTGAGACCAGCGCGGCCGGCGAGGTCGTCAGCGCCGGCGCTGCGGCGCTCGACAAGCGCGTCGCGGAAACGGCGGCGGCCGCTGGCATCGGCGGCATGGAGTTCTTCTTCGGCATTCCCGGCACGGTCGGCGGCGCGCTGCGCATGAACGCCGGCGCCAATGGTGGCGAGACCAAGGACGTGCTGGTGGAGGCGACCGGCATCGGCCGCGACGGCACCAAGCATGTGTTCGGCAATGCCGACATGAAGTTCGTTTATCGCAACAGCGGCGTCGATCCGTCTGTTGTGTTCACGTCGGCGCGCTTCCGCGGCAGCATCACCGATCCGGATGCGATCCGTGCCCGCATGAACGAGGTGCAGACCCATCGCGAGACCGCGCAGCCGATCCGCGAAAAGACCGGCGGCTCGACCTTCAAGAATCCGCCCGGCAACAGCGCCTGGAAACTGATCGACGCCGCCGGCTGCCGCGGCCTCAAGGTCGGCGGCGCGCAGGTGTCGGAGCTGCACTGCAATTTCCTGATCAACACCGGCAACGCCACCGGGCACGATATCGAAACCCTTGGCGAGACGGTGCGTGAACGGGTCAAGCAAACCAGCGGCATCGAGCTGCACTGGGAAATCAAGCGGATCGGGAATTCATCGTAGTCGTCATTCCGGGATGGCCCGAAGGGCCAGGCCCGCAATCCATAACCACGATCGTGAGTATGGATTCCGGGCTCTCGCTTCGCGAGCCCCGGAATGACGGAGATAGCGAAGACAGGCAAAAGAACATGCAGGTGACCATTCTGTTCGGCGGCACCAACAAGGAGCGGCTGGTCTCGGTGGCGAGCACGCAGGCGCTGCATCGCGCGCTGCCCGACGCCGAGCTCTGGTTCTGGGACGTCGACGACACCGTGCACGCGGTGACGTCGGAGAAGTTGCTCGGCCATGCGCGGCCGTTCGAGGTCGACTTCAAGCCGGCCGGAAGCGGCATCACGCTCGAACAGGCGCTCGACAAGGCGGGTGCCGAGCAGCGGGTGCTGGTGTTCGGCCTGCATGGCGGCCGCGCCGAGAATGGCGAATTGCAGGCGATGTGCGAGATGCGCGGCGTCGCGTTCACCGGCTCCGGCTCGGCGTCGTCGCATCTGGCGTTCGACAAGCCGTCGGCGAAGCGCTTCGCCGCGATCGCCGGCCTCAACGCGCCGCAGGGCATCGGCATCGAGCAGATCGACGACGCCTTCGCTCGACACGGCAAGCTGATCGCAAAGCCCGCGAAGGACGGATCGAGCTACGGGCTGATCTTCGTCAACGCGAAGCAGGATCTCGTCGCGGTGCGCAACGCCGCCAGGCACGAGGAGTATCTGATCGAGCCGTTCGTGTCGGGCGTGGAGGCGACCTGCGGCGTGCTCGAGCAATCCGACGGTGCGGTGTTCGCGCTGCCGCCGATCGAGATCGTGCCGGGGGAAGGCGCGTTCGACTACACAGCCAAATACCTTCTGAAGTCGACCCAGGAGATCTGCCCCGGCCGCTTCGCGCCCGACATCACCGCCGCGATCATGGACCATGCGCTGCGGGCGCACCGCGCGTTGTCGTGCGGCGGCTACTCGCGCAGCGACTTCATCGTCTCGGCCAATGGCCCGGTCTATCTCGAGACCAACACGCTGCCGGGGCTGACCGCGGCATCACTGTACCCTAAGGCCTTGAAAGCACAGGGCATTGCCTTTGCCGACTTCCTCAATGACCAGATCGAGCTCGCTCGCCGCCGTGTCCGACGGTAGGCTGGTGCGGTGGGAACCGGGCCGGCCCGGCCGGATGGAACCCGGGCGCTGTTGCTAAAATGCTAACGAGTTCGCGGCAAAGTACTCACAGCGTTGATCAAAACACGCTCCAGGCCGAAGTCATTTACCGTTTGTTTACCAGGAAGCCCGAAGGTTAACGCTGGCGGCGCATGTAGCGCTTGGCTGCCGGGGCGTGAGCTGTCGCGGATTACCGCTTCGAGGATCGCAACCAGGGAACAGGGGGCCACTCTAATCCCACCCGGTTTTGCCGAGACGTGATTGTGCCGGGACCCGCGGGGGTTTCGCGGGCACAACATGTGACGAGTTCGTGCAATGGACGGTGCAGGACGCCTCACCCGATCGGTGCGATCGCTGGGGCCTCAAGCTGACCTGAAAGCAGCCGCTATTGGAGCGGCGGTGCTGTTGCGCGAGTATGTCGGCGCCCATCTCGCACGCCGCCGCCGCCGTCCCGCCAAGCGGCCGCCGGTGATCGATCGCGAGCCGCCGAACCGCTACATCCTGATGGTCGAGCGCTATCTGCCGCGCCGCATCGGCCTGGTCGCGACGCTCGCGATCCTGTTCGGCAGCCTGGGCTTCGGCATCGTCCGCGGCGGCCATGTCGAGGAATTCACCACGGCACTGAGCGACACCCGCAACGCGCTCGCCAATACCGCGGGTTTCCGCATCACCACCGTCGGCATCAACGGCCGCAAGCAGCTGAGCCAGGACGAGGTGCTTGCGATCGGCGGCGTCAATGGCCGCTCCTCGCTGCTGTTCCTCGACGCCGACACGGTGCGCGCCAAGCTGAAGGCCAATCCCTGGATCGCGGATGCCACGATCCTCAAGCTCTATCCGGGCCGATTGCAGATCGACATCGTCGAGCGCACCGCCTTCGCGCTGTGGCAGCAGGACGGCCGCCTGTCGGTGATCGCCTCCGACGGCGCGGTGCTCGAGCCCTACGTGTCGCGCCGCTTCCTCAGCCTGCCGCTGGTGGTGGGCAAGGGCGCCGATACGCGCGCCCACGACTTCCTGGCGCTGCTCGACCGTTACCCGCAGGTGCGTTCGGTGACCAAGGCCGCGATCTTCGTCGGTGAGCGGCGCTGGAATTTGCGGCTCAAGGACGGCCTGGATGTTCGCCTGCCCGAGAACGACGTCGGCAACGCGCTCGCCGCGCTCTCCAAGCTCGACAAGGACGAGAAGCTGTTCTCGCGCGACATCGTCGCCGTCGACATGCGGTTGCCCGATCGGCTGATCGTGCAATTGTCCGAGGACGCCGGCAAGGCGCGCGACGAGCAGTTCAAGGACAAGAAGTCCAAGAAGAAGGCCGGGGACGCCGCATGACCGGTCTTGATCGCAACCTGACCCCGAAGACCCGCCCGATGCAGAAGCGCACCGCGATGGTGGCTTCGCTCGACGTCGGCTCCAGCAAGATCGCCTGCATGATCGCGCGGCTCAGGCCGTCGCCGCCGAACGAAGCGCTGCGCGGCCGCACCCATGCGGTGGAATTGATCGGCTACAGCCAGATCCAGTCGCGCGGCGTCAAGGCCGGCTCGGTGGTCGATCTCGCCGAATGCGAGAAGGCCGTACGCCATGCCGTGGCGTTGGCCGAGCGCATGGCCAAGGTCCGTGTCGAGTCCGTCCTGTTGTCGGTCTCCGGCGGCAGGCAGCACGGTCAACTGGTTGAAGCCGCGGCCGATATCCGCGGCGGCTCGGTCACCTCCGACGATATCAGCCGGGTCACCTCGGCCGGCATGCGCCACGCTGCCGGCGCCGGCCGCACCGTGTTGCACGCATTGCCGGTCGGCTACGCGCTCGACGGCGTCAAGGGCATCCGCGATCCCCGGGGCATGGTGGCGCGCCAATTCGGCGTCGACATGAACGTGGTGACCTCGGACGCGACGGTCGCCAAGAACTTGATGCTGGTGGTCGAGCGCTGCCATCTCAACGTCGAAGCCATGGCATCGAGCCCCTATGTCGCCGGCCTGTCGGTGCTCACCGACGACGAGGCCGATCTCGGCGCCGCCGTCGTCGAGATGGGCGCGGGATCGACGACGCTTGCGACCTATTCCGGCGGCCGTCTCGTGCACGCATCGGGATTTGCGCTCGGCGGGCAACACATCACGATGGATCTTGCGCGCGGCATCGGCGCGTGCATTGCGGATGCCGAGCGAATCAAGACGTTATATGGCACGGTGCTGACCGGCGGTTCGGACTCGCGCGAGCTGATGTCCGTTCCCACTGCAGGCGATGATCGGGAGACTCCGCAAATCGTGTCCCGCGCCACGATCGCGAACATTGTCCGGCATCGCGCCGAGGAGATTTTTGAAATGATCCGTGACCGGCTCGCGGATTCCCCCTTCGCGGCAGAGCCGAGGGCGCGCGTCGTGCTGACCGGCGGCGCCTCGCAGCTCACCGGCACCGTCGAGCTCGCCACCCGTATCCTGAACCGTCAGGTCCGCATCGGCCGCCCGCTCGGCTTTGGCCGGCTGCCGAACGAGGCGAAGGGCGCCTCGTTCTCGGTGCCCACGGGCCTGTTGGTCTATCCGCAATACGCTCACCTTGAACATGTCGAACCGCGGCGCACGCGGCAGCTCAGGACAGGGACAGACGGTTACTTCGGAAAGGTCGGACGATGGCTTCGCGAGGGCTTCTGATGACCGCACCCCGGCTCACTGCATTTTCACCAGCTCCCGCGGCCAGCGGCCGGGACGAACCAACGCGCGCATAATCGAGAGAGGCAACCATGGCACTCAATCTGACACCCCCTGACATCAGCGAGCTGAAACCACGGATCACCGTCTTCGGCGTCGGCGGCGCGGGTGGTAATGCCGTCAACAACATGATCACCGCCGGGTTGCAGGGCGTCGACTTCGTCGTCGCCAACACCGACGCGCAGGCGCTGACCATGTCGAAGGCGCAGCGCATCATCCAGATGGGCACCCAGGTCACCCAGGGCCTCGGCGCCGGTTCGCAGCCCGATGTCGGCGCCGCGGCCGCGCAGGAGGTGATGGACGAGCTGCGCGATCATCTCACCGGCGCCAACATGGTGTTCGTCACCGCCGGCATGGGCGGCGGCACCGGCACCGGTGCTGCGCCCGTGATCGCCAAGGCTGCCCGCGAGATGGGGATCCTCACCGTCGGTGTGGTCACCAAGCCGTTCCACTTCGAAGGTCAGCGCCGGATGCGCACCGCCGAGCACGGTATCTCCGAGCTCCACAAGGTGGTCGACACGCTGCTGATCATCCCGAACCAGAACCTGTTCCGGGTCGCCAACGAGAAGACCACCTTCGCCGACGCGTTCGCGATGGCCGACCAGGTGCTCTACTCGGGCGTTGCCTGCATCACCGACCTGATGGTCAAGGAAGGCCTGATCAACCTCGACTTCGCCGACGTCCGCGCCGTGATGCGGGAAATGGGCAAGGCGATGATGGGCACCGGCGAGGCCACCGGCGAGAAGCGCGCGCTGACCGCCGCTGAAGCTGCGATCGCCAACCCGCTGATCGACGACTCGTCGATGAAGGGCGCCCGCGGCCTTCTGATCTCGATCACCGGCGGCAAGGACCTCACCCTGTTCGAGGTCGACGAAGCCGCGACCCGCATCCGTGAAGAGGTCGATGCCGACGCCAACATCATCGTTGGCGCCACCTTCGACGAATCGCTCGACGGCATCATCCGCGTCTCGGTGGTCGCAACCGGCATCGAGCAGGCCGCGATCGCGTCCCGTGCCCAGGCGCCCGCCCAGCAACAGGGCGGCTCGCCGGAGAGCCGGCTGGCCGATCTCACCGCCCGCCTGCGTGCCGACAACCAGCGCATGGCCGAGCGTGCCCAGAAGCTCGAGCCGCCGACCGGCGTGACGGTTGCGCCGATTGCCGCCACACCCCAGCAGCGTCCCGCCGTCGAGCGCGCCGCGCTCGCCGCGATCGCCGCCGCCGTTGCACCGGACAGTGCACCGGTTGCTCAGGCGTCGATGCAGCCGGCCTCCTACGGTGACGTCACCGTGCGGCCGATCGCCCAGAAGCCCACGCTGTTCCCGGACCACGAGGCAGCCCGGGCCGAGCAGCACGAGCCGATGCCGCCCGAGACCTTCATCCCGCAGGCAGCCGAGCGGTCGCCGGTGCGCGCCCCGCGGATGCCGAAATTCGAGGACCTGCCGATGCCGGCGCAGGCCGAGATCCGTCAGGCCCATGACGGCGAGGCCGAGCACCCGCAGAAGACCCGGCTGTCGCTGCTGCAGCGGTTGGCCAATGTCGGTCTCGGCCGTCGTGACGAGGAGACCGAGCCGCCGATCGCGGCCCGTGCTTCCGGCCCGGCGATGCCCTCGATGCCGCCGCTGCCCGAGCGCAAGCAGGCCCGCAGCGTCGCTCAGCAGATCTCGGCGAACGAATCGCCGGTATCCGAATATGCGAAGCGCCCAGCTCCGCAGGGATTGGACGCCCATGGCCGTCCAGCACCTGTTGCCCCGGCGCCACAGGGCGATGACCATCTTGATATCCCGGCCTTCCTACGCCGTCAGGCCAACTGAAGTTTGTTACAACCTTGGCGATGAAGAAGGCCTCGGCGGGGAACCGCCGGGGCCTTCTCCTTTAGGCGCAGAGGCGGTTTCGTTGGGGCAACAACCAACTGATTTTAAATGATTAATTATTCTTTCGGTGGTCAGATGCGCGCTCGCCGAAGACCGTTTTCGCTGTCGCAATTTGGTTAACCTTGGGCCTGAATGCGGCGGAGATGGGGTAACAATCGGTAAAGAAGCGTGAGTTGGCGCGGTTTAGGGCAGTGACTATGGTCTGCCGTGACTTGGGGAGCTCAAGCGAGTCGGCCTTGGGGAAGTTTGGCCACTTGAATTGAGTGAAGTCGGGTAGTGGGCATTATCGAATGAAGTTCAGCCGTCAAACAACGCTTCGGTCGCAAGCCACCGTGACTGGCGTAGGCGTTCATTCTGGTCTTCCTGTCAATCTCACATTGGGACCTGCACCTGTTGATGCGGGTTTTATTTTTGTCCGCACCGGTCTCGATGGTGCCGACCGCGAAGTCGCCGCGACCGCTGACGCTGTGATCGCAACCGAGTTTGCGACGGTGCTGGGTGACCGCGAAGGGCCGCTGGTCTCGACCGCTGAGCACGTGCTCGCGGCGCTGCGCGGCATGGGCGTCGACAACGCCACGATCGAAATCGACGGCGCGGAAGTTCCGATCATGGACGGCAGCGCTGCGGCGTTCGTCGCAGCCATCGACCAGGCCGGTATCGTGACCCAGCCTGCCGTTCGTCGCTTCATCCAGGTGCTGAAGCCGGTGCAGGTCAAGATTGGCGACGCGATCGGCGAGTTGCGTCCGTTCGCCGGCGGGTTCCGCGCCGAAGTCGAGATCGACTTCACCAACAAGGTGATCGGCCACCAGACTTTCTCCTTTGATCTTTCGCCGGAAGGCTTCCGCCGCGAGGTCGCACGTGCCCGCACCTTCGGCTGCATGAATGACGTGGCGCGGTTGTGGGGCGCAGGCTTCGCGCTCGGCGCCAACTTCGACAACACCGTGGTGTTCGACGAGGCCCGCCTGCTTAACGCCGAGGGCCTGCGCTACGCCAACGAATGCGCCCGCCACAAGGTGCTCGACGTGATCGGCGATCTCGCGCTGGCCGGCCTGCCGCTGCTCGGCAGCTATCGTTCGGTGCGGGGCGGTCACAAGCTCAACAACGCGGTGCTGAAGGCGCTGCTGGCCGATCGCAGCGCTTGGCGCGTGGTCGAATCGGAAACCGCTCGGCGGCCCGTCCGTGGCCATGTCGAAGCCGGTGCCGGCATGGCTGGCGGGCTCGTCGCCCCGGCCTACGGCCCGGACGTGTCCTGATCGCCGCAGGCGGTCGGGCCCAATTTCCGTAATAACCACAGCAGACTGTGCGCTGCGCCGGGTCGCCTTATTCCCGGCGGATTGGCTCCGTATTCGGTTGGTCCACGGTCATTTTTCGGTTAAACAGGCCCGCGGTTGCCTCGATACGGCGCCAACGGCGTGAGAGATATTGCATCCATGATCGCGGTTCATGGGTGGAGTGGGGTCGCCGTTAACCGCATCAAAGGCGTCAGGTTTTACAATTCATGTCGGCAATGCGTATGGCGCTCGAACCACGCTATTCTTCTGACGTCTCCGGCCTGACCAGGGCCGCGCGCACGCTGCGTTTTGCGGTGGGCCTCATCGTGCTGGCCATGCCGCTCTCAGGCTGCGGCACCGGCGCGCTGTGGGACAAGTTCATGGCCAAGGACGACACGTTCGTCGATGAGCCCGCGGACAAGCTCTACAATGAGGGCTTGTACATGATGAACGAGAAGAAGGACCTGAAGGCCGCCTCGAAGAAGTTCGAGGAAGTCGACCGTCAGCATCCCTATTCGGACTGGGCCCGCAAGTCGCTGCTGATGTCGGCCTATTCGTATTACCAGGCCGGCGACTATGACAGCTGCATCGGCTCGGCGACGCGCTACGTCACGCTGCATCCCGGCAGCCCGGACGCGTCCTACGCCCAGTACCTGATCGCGGCGTCGCATTTCGACCAGATCCCGGACATCTCGCGCGACCAGGGCCGTACCGAGAAGGCGATCGCTGCGCTCGAAGAGGTGGTGCGCAAATATCCGACCTCCGAATACGCCACCCAGGCCAAGAACAAGATCCAGGCCGCGCGTGACCAGCTCGCCGGCAAGGAAATGGCGGTCGGACGCTACTACGTCGAGAAGCGCGACTACACGGCCGCGATCAACCGCTTCAAGACCGTCGTCACCCAGTACCAGACCACGCGCCACGTCGAAGAGGCGCTGTACCGGCTCACCGAGGCCTATATGGCGATCGGCATTGTCGGCGAGGCGCAGACCGCCGCCGCGGTGCTCGGCCACAATTTTCCGGACAGCCGCTGGTACAAGGACGCGTATAATCTAGTAAAGTCCGGCGGTCTCGAGCCGAGCGAGAATCAGGGATCCTGGATCAGCAGGACCTTCAAGAAGATAGGTCTCGGCTAGGAATTGTCCTCGCATGCTGGCCCGTCTGTCGATCCGTGACATCGTCCTGATCGAACGGCTCGATATCGAATTCTCCCCTGGCCTGGCGGTGCTGACCGGTGAAACCGGCGCCGGCAAGTCGATCCTGCTCGATGCCTTTGCGCTGGCGCTCGGCGGTCGCGGCGATGCGGACCTCGTGCGCCATGGCGCCGAGCAGGGCCAGGTCACTGCGACGTTCGATGTGCCGAAAGGGCACCCGGCGGCGAAGATCCTCGCCGAGAACGGCCTCGACGACACCGGTGAGATGATCCTGCGCCGCGTGCAACTCGCCGACGGCCGCACCCGCGCCTTCATCAATGATCAAGCGATCAGCGTGCAGACCCTGAAGGCGGTCGGCGCGGTTCTGGTCGAAATCCACGGCCAGCACGACGAGCGCGCTTTGGTCGACGCTTCCACCCACCGCCAGTTGCTCGACGCCTTCGCAGGGCACGAGAAGGAGGTCGCGGCGCTGGAAGCGCTGTGGGATGTCAGGCGGACCGCTGGTACCGCGCTCGACGAGCATCGCGCCGGCATGGAGCGCGCCGCGCGCGAAGCCGACTATCTGCGTCACGCCTCGCAGGAGCTGAAGGCGCTGGCGCCGAAGGAGGGCGAGGAGACCGAGCTCGCCAACCGCCGCACCACCATGATGCAAGGCGAGAAGGTCGCGACCGATCTGCGCGAGGCGCAGGAGGCAATCGGCGGCCCGCACTCGCCGCTGTCGGCGCTGTCGGCCGCGGTGCGCCGGCTGGAGCGACGCGCCGCCAATGCTCCTGGACTGATCGAGCCGGCGGTGAAAGCGATCGACATCGCGATCAATGCGCTGGAAGAGGCCGACCAGCACCTTCACGCCGCGCTGGCGGCAACCGATTTTGATCCGGCCGAGCTCGAACGCATCGAGGAGCGGCTGTTCGCGCTGCGCGCCGCCTCGCGCAAATACTCGACGCCGGTGGATCTGCTGGCCGCGCTGGCCGCGCAATATGCCGGCGACGTGGCGCTGATCGATGCCGGCGCCGATCAGCTCAAGAAGCTCGAAGCGGCCGCCGCCGAGGCCGACAAGCGCTATGCCGCGGCCGCCGTGAAGTTGTCGGCGGCGCGCAGCAAGGCCGCCGAGAAGCTCAACAAGGCCGTCAACGCCGAGCTCGCGCCGCTCAAGCTCGAGCGCGCCAAGTTCATGACCCAGGTCGAGAGCAATGCGGCCGCGCCGGGGCCGCAGGGCATCGACCGCGTCGAGTTCTGGGTGCAGACCAATCCGGGCACCAAGCCGGGTCCGATGATGAAGGTCGCCTCCGGCGGCGAGCTGTCGCGCTTCCTGCTGGCGTTGAAGGTGGTGCTGGCCGATCGCGGCTCGGCACCGACCCTGGTGTTCGACGAAATCGACACCGGCGTCGGTGGCGCGGTGGCGGACGCGATCGGCTCGCGGCTGGCGCGCCTCGCCGGCAAGGTGCAGGTGATGGCGGTGACGCACGCGCCGCAGGTCGCGGCCCGCGCCAGCCAACATCTCCTGATCTCGAAGGACGCGCTCGACAAGGGCAAGCGCGTCGCCACCCGCGTCAACGCGCTGGCGGCGGATCATCGCCGCGAGGAGATCGCGCGCATGCTGGCCGGCGCCGAGATCACCGCGGAGGCGAGGGCCGCCGCGGAACGGCTGCTCAGGGCGGCGAGTTAGGTCGTCCATGGCCACCAAGGCGAAGAAGGCGCTGGTCGACGTCGACAAGCTCACCAAGGCCCAGGCCAAGGTCGAGCACATGAGGCTTACGCTCGAGATCGAGGCGCACAACGAGCGCTATTACCAGAACGATGCGCCGACCGTGTCCGATGCGGCCTACGATGCGCTGCGGCGTCGCCTGGAGGCGATCGAGGCCAGATTTCCCGATCTCGTCACCAAGGATTCGCCGACGCAGACGGTGGGCGCAGCGCCGGCCCGCGGTTTCGCCAAGGTGCAACATGCCGTTCCGATGCTGTCGCTCGGCAACGCATTCAGCGACGAGGACGTCACCGAGTTCGTCGAGCGCATCAGGCGCTTCCTCAAGCTGGATGCCGATCAGATGCCGGCGCTGGTGGCTGAGCCCAAGATCGACGGACTGTCGCTCTCGCTGCGCTATGAAAATGGCGAGCTGGTCCGCGCCGCGACGCGCGGCGACGGTTTCACCGGCGAGGACGTGACCGCCAACGTCCGCACCATCAAGGACATTCCGCACACGCTGAAAGGCCGCAACGTTCCGGCAGCCTGCGAAATGCGCGGCGAAGTCTATATGCTCAAGAAGGACTTCCTCGAGCTGAACAAGAAGCAGGCCGAAGCCGACGATACGATCTTCGCCAATCCGCGCAATTCGGCGGCGGGTTCGCTGCGCCAGAAGGACGTCTCGATCACCGCATCGCGACCGCTGAAATTCTTCGCCTATACATGGGGCGAGATGAGCGAGCCGCCCGCCGACACCCAGCACAGCATGCTGCAATGGATGGACAGAGCCGGCTTCGTGGTCAATCCGCTGATCACGCTATGCAAGAGCGTCGATGACGTGCTGAAATTCTACGCCAGGATCGGCGAGGAGCGTGCTTCGCTCGGCTACGACATCGACGGCGTGGTCTACAAAGTCGATCGCCTCGACTGGCAGGAGCGGCTCGGTTTCGTCTCGCGCAGCCCGCGCTGGGCCATCGCGCACAAATTCGCGGCCGAGCAGGCAACGACGATTCTCAAAGGGATCGATATCCAGGTCGGGCGCACCGGGGCGATGACGCCGGTCGCGCGGCTGGAGCCGGTCACAGTCGGCGGCGTCGTCGTGTCGAATGCGACGTTGCACAACGAAGACTACATCAAGGGCATCGGCAACGACGGAAATCCGATCAGGGATGGCGTTGATCTCCGCGTCGATGACACCGTCGTGGTGCAGCGCGCCGGCGACGTGATCCCCCAGGTCGTCAGCGTCGTGCTCGACAAGCGGCCGAAGAGTGCGAAGCCTTACAAGTTCCCGGACACCTGCCCGGTGTGCGGCAGCCACGCGATCCGCGAGGAAGGCGAGGCGGTGCGCCGCTGCACCGGCGCGCTGATCTGTCCGGCGCAGGCGGTCGAGCGGCTCAAGCATTTCGTGTCGCGGCTGGCCTTCGATATCGATGGTCTCGGCGAGAAGCAAATCCAGGAATTCTACGAGGACGGGCTGGTGAAGTCGCCGGTCGATATCTTCACCCTTCGGGAGCGGGACGAGCGGTCGAGCAGTAAGCTGATGGAGCGCGAGGGCTACGGTGAGACCTCGGTGCGCAACCTGTTCGACGCGATTGACGCACGTCGCAAGATCGAGCTGCACCGGCTGATCTTCGCGCTCGGCATCCGCCATGTCGGCGAGGGCAATGCCAAGCTGCTGGCGCGGCACTACCACACGATCGAGAATTTCCGCGACGCGATGCTGGCCGCCGCCAAGGGCAGCGGCGACGAAGAGAACGGCACCGAAGCCTACCAGCACCTCAACGACATCGATGGCATCGGCGAGATCGTCGCCGATGCCGTCGTCGAGTTCTTTGCCGAGCCGCGCAATGTCAAGGCGCTCGGCGAATTGTTGCGCCAGATCGAGGTCAAGCCGGCCGAGCAGCCGCGCAAGAGCTCGCCGGTCTCGGACAAGACCGTGGTGTTCACGGGCTCCCTGACCAAGTTCACCCGCGACGAGGCCAAGGCGATGGCCGAGCGTCTCGGCGCCAAGGTTGCCGGCTCGGTTTCAAAGAAGACCGACTACGTGGTCGCCGGCGAGGAAGCAGGCTCGAAACTCACCAAGGCGCGTGAGCTCGGTGTTGCGGTGCTCACCGAGGACGAGTGGCTGGAGCTGATCGGAGAGTAAGGCGCAGCGCTGCCGCACTTACCGCTGTCGTCCTCCGCGAAAGCGGGGGACCCAGTATTCCAGAGGCCGCAGTGGTTCACCCGACAGGCCGCGGCGTACTGGATCCCCCGCTTTCGCGGGGGATGACGAGTTGAAGGCGCGCGCCTCACATCATCCCCTGCTCATCCTCCTCAACCTGTGCGATCAGCGCTTCGCTGACCACAACATTGCGCCGCGGCACGACGAAGATCATGGTGCAGGCGCAGGCGATCGAGATCGCGAAGATCGCTGCGGTCAGCGGCAGCGTGGTGGTGGAGTGGCCGCCGAGATAGGCGCCGAACTGCGAGATCAGCGAGCCGATGCCCTGTTGCAGGAAGCCCATGGCACCGGAGGCGGTGCCCGCGGCCTCGGGGCGGATGCTGATGGCGCCGGCGGCGGAATTGGCCATCACGAAGGCATTGGCGACCATCACGATCATCTGGGTGCCGAACAGCCAGAGCGGTGCCTGGTTCAGCCCGGCGAAACTCCAGACCAGGTTCAGCAGGCTGCCGCCGACCTGTAGCGCGAGACCGAACCAGATCAGCTTCTCGAGGGAGTGCCGCGGCGAGAAGCGCACGCAGAGCAGGTTGCCGATGAAATAGCCGAACCCGGTCATCGCGAACCACGCGCCATACTCGGCGCTGCTGCGGCCCATCTGGGTCACCACGATATAGGGGCCGCCGCCGGCGAAGGCGAAGATGATCTGTGACGCCAGCACCTGGCACAGCAGATAGCCGACGAAGGCGCGGCTCCGCAGCAGTCTGCCGAGGTCGCCGCGAAAGCTGGAGCTGTCGGCGCGGTCGCGCCGCGTCTCGGGCAGCGCCAGCGCGATGAAGATGGTGACGGTCAGCGACGCCGCGGTGATGAGATAGAGGATCGCGCGCCAGCCGAATGCGGTCTCCAGCAGGCCGCCGGTCAGCGGGCTCACCATCTGCGCGATCATCAGCGCAGCCACGACCAGGCTGATCATCGCGCCGACCCGTTCGCGCGGATAGAGATCGCGGATGATGGCGCGGCTGATCACCATGCCGCTGGCGCCGCCGAGCGCCTGGAAGAAGCGCGCCGCGATCAGCTGCGGCAGGGTCTCGGCGAACACCGAGCCGATGCCCGCCACGACCATCAGGCCGAGGCCCGCGAGCAGCACCGGCCGGCGGCCGAACTTGTCGGACAGCGGGCCCATGATGAGTTGCGACAGCGCAATGCCGACCATGTAGAGCGACACGGTCATCTGCGCGATCGAGATGTCGCGGCCGAAATCGGTCGCCAACACCGGCAGTGCCGGAACCAGCATGTAGAGCGAGATCGGCGCGACGCCCGTCATCACGACGAGCATCAGCAGCATGACCTTCGATGTCGCGATGTTGTTGTCTTGTGCCGCGCCGGGCGGCTTGCCCATCACGCCGTGCATTCAGGTCCGTTTCCGCATTGTGAAACGACTGTAGCGTGCTCCCTCGCGCGGAATACGGGTGTTTCGGCATACGCCCATGCGGTTCGGGAAGAGGCGGCCGTGATGTTTCGCCTCGCGCAACAACGCAGCGTGAGCCGCGAAATTCCGCCGTCGTCCTCCGCGAAAGCGGGGGACCCAGTATTCCAGAGGCGGTTGTGCTTCACTGAGGAGCCGCGGCGTACTGGCTCCCCCGCTTTCGCGGGGGATGACGCCGAATGTGGGGAGCGATGTGCCGCCTACTTCAGCTCCGCCGTCGCCTCGTCGAGCCACAGCTTGGTGGCGTTGTCGTCGAGCTGCGGACGCACGGTGCGTGCGACGCGGGCGTGGTAGTCGTTGAGCCAGGCCAGTTCGTCCGCGCTTAGCATGGCCACCTCGATCAGGCGGCGGTCGATCGGCGCCAGCGTCAGCGTCTCGAAGGCGTTGACCGGCTTCTCGGCGCCGGCAATGTCGGTGCCGATCACGAGCTCCAGGTTCTCGATCCGGATGCCATAGGCGTCGGTCTTGTAGTAGCCGGGCTCGTTGGACAGGATCATGCCGCGTTTCAGCGGCGTGGTGCCGAGCTTGGAAATCCGCGCCGGCCCTTCATGGACGCTGAGATAGCTGCCGACGCCGTGGCCGGTGCCGTGCTCGAAATCGATCCCGGCCTGCCAGAGATACTGCCGCGCCAGGGTGTCGAGCTGCGCGCCGGTGGTGCCGTCGGGGAAGATCGCGCGGGCGATCGCGATGTGGCCGCGCAGCACGCGGGTGAAGCGGTCGCGCATCTCGTCGGTCGGCTGGCCGATCGCGATGGTGCGAGTGACGTCGGTGGTGCCGTCCTGATATTGCGCGCCGGAATCGATCAGCAGGAGGTCGCCGGGTTCGATGCGGCGGTTGCTCTTCCGCGTCACGCGGTAGTGCACGATGGCCCCGTTCGGGCCGGTACCGGCGATGGTTGGGAACGAGACGTCCTTCAGCGCGCCGGTCTGGCGGCGGAACGTCTCCAGTGCCTCGACGGTGTCGATCTCGGTGAGGTGGCCCGCCGGCGCCTCGCGGTCGATCCAGGCGAGGAAGCGCGTCAATGCCACCGCATCGCGCCGATGCGCGGTGCGGGTGCCCTCGATCTCGGTGAGGTTCTTGACCGCCTTGAGCAGGCTGACCGGATCGTTGCCGCGCACCGGCTTGCCCCCGGCGCCCGCGATCAGTCGGCTCAGGGCATCGGCCGCGGTCGCGTTGTCGAGCGCGATCGAGGCACCGCGCTTGGCGAGCTCGGTGAGCTTCGGCGTCAGCGCCGCGGGCTCCTCGACGTCGGCGGATTGCTCGAGATGGTCGCGCACGGAGTTGGACAGCTTGCGATGGTCGATGAACACCAGCGGCCGGCCTTCCTTCGGCACCAGCGCATAGGACAGAGGCAGCGGCGTGTGCGAGACGTCGGCGCCGCGGATGTTGAAGGTCCAGGCCACCGCGTGGCTGTCGGAGAGCACCAGCGCATCGACGCCGAGCTTGTTGATCTCGAGCCGGATGCGCTTCAGCTTCTCGGCCTCGATCTCGCCGGAGAATTGCGCGCCGTGGATCGAAACCGGGCCGAGCGGCGGGGCCGGCCGTTCGTGCCAGACCGCATCGACCGGGTTGCCTTCGACCGCGACCAGCTCGGCGCCGGCCTTGGCGCAGGCCGCCGCCAGCCGTTCGGCTGCCGCAGAAGTGTGCAGCCAGGGGTCAAATCCTAGGCGGTCGCCGGCCGAAAGGTGCCGGGTCAGCCAGTGCTCCGGCGGCGGTTCGACCAGCGACTCGATCTGCCAAGCCTTGCGGTCGACCTGCTTGCCGGCCTGCAGCGTGTAGCGGCCGTCGACGAACAGGGCGGCTTCCTTGCTCAGCACGATCGCGAGCCCGGCCGATCCGGTGAAGCCGGTCAGCCAGGCGAGCCGTTCCTCGGAGGCTGCGACATACTCGTTCTGCTGCTGGTCGGCGCGGGGAACCACGAATCCCGTCAGTTTGCGCCGCGCCAGTTCTTCGCGTAGCGCGCTCAGCCGTGCAGTCAGCGCCACGCCGCCTTCGGGCTCTTCGAACGTCTGGAAATGGGCTTCGAACATCGCCTTCGCACTCTCTTCAGGTGGAGCATGATCGTCGCGCCGGCGCGGCAAGGCATGCCCATATTTTTGGCATAACTTATGCTTGAATCATGGCATAGTCGAACTGACCGGACGATGTCCACTGCACGTCCCGGTCAAGCGTATGGGGAGCGTCCAGGAGTGTCTCAACTCAACGGTGAGGAGATGCACGATGCCTGCATTCACGTTTGAGAAGATCTCGCCGCCGATTCCCCGCGGCCCGGTCGCGCCGGTCGAGCAGAAGCAGCGTGGCGTCATCGTCCAGATGCTCGACCGTCTCGTCGAGGCGCGTACGCGGCGGATGATGGCCGCTTCGGACAAGATCGAGACCTCCGGCCGCGATTCCACCGCTCCCAGATAATCTGCTTACGGCTCCAGGTCGGACGCCTTCGCCACGGTCACGTTGACGACCCTGGTGCCCTCGAGTTCGCGCACGATCCGCTCGTCTGGGCCGACGATGCCGAGATCGAATTCCCGCTCACGCGTCAGCAGCGTCATGCGCTGACCGACGATGACGACGACGGTCATGTCGAGGGCTTCGCCGGACAGCACCCATTCGCGCAGTTCGTCGCGAAACGGCGCCTTGCGCCAGGCGTCGGGAAAACCCGGATCGCATCTGACCTCGAGGCCGTCGTCCGACGTGGTCAGAACGAGCTTCGATCGGGAAGGCTTCCAGTGCTCCTCCAGCAGTTCGTTGACCAGCCAGACGCAGCTGAACGCGCCGCATTCCTCCGGCCGATCCGGATAGATGCGACAGCCTCGGCCCGGCTTGCAGTGCGGACACCATGTGCTGGCGGGCTTCGCCAGTTGCTCGATCGCCATCACCTTGCAGCAGAGCGTGCAGTCGCCGCACTGTCTGCCGGGGAGCGTCATTTCACGCGACGTAACAGCAGGCTGCTCCAGCCTTCGATCTTGAGATGCCGCAGCGGCACCAGCCCGCGGGCGCGGTAGGCGGCGATCACCGCAGGCGCCTGGTGGGTCAGCAGCCCGGAGAGGATGACCTGCGCCGACGAGGCGAGGTGGCGCGCCATCGGCCCGGACAGGTGCCGCAGCGGGTTGGCGAGGATGTTGGCGAGCACCAGATCGAACGGCCCGTCTTCGGCGAAGCGCGGCGAAGCGAAGCCGGTGGCGCAGATCACGTCCACCAGATGCCCCGCGCCATTCAGCCGGGCGTTCTCCTGGGCAACCTGCACCGACGGCGGGTCGATGTCGCTGGCCAGCACCTTGCCATGCAGGGCCTTGGCGGCGGCGATCCCCAGCACGCCGGTTCCGGTGCCAAGATCAAGCACGCGCCGGGGCTGATAGGCCTTCAGCACGTGGTCGAGCAGCAGCAGGCAGCCGCGCGTGGTGCCGTGATGGCCGGTGCCGAAGGCGAGCGCCGCCTCGATCTCGATGCCGAGCTTGTTGGGCGGTATCCGGTGCCGATCGTGTTGGCCATGGACGATGAAGCGGCCGGCGGCGACCGGGACCAGATCCTCGAGGCTGGCCTTGACCCAGTCCTTCGCCTCGATCGTGTCAAAGACTATAGTCGACGCGACATCCTGCCGCGTGGCCTGCCCGACCAGCTCGCGCAGCAGGTTTTGCTCCGGCGGCTCCGCGAAATGGACGGTGACGTCCCAGCGACCGTCTGGCCGCTCGAACGCCGCATAGGCTGCCTGATCCTCGAAAAACGCCTCGGAAAGCGCGTCAACCACGCGTTTTGCGGTCGCTTCGTCGGGCAGGGTTACGCTGGCGCGGTGTGTGGAGGGGGTCATCGCAGGCGGGTAGCGCGGTTTTTGTTAAAATTTCAAGCCAGATTCCATTGAATATCGCGAGAATTGATAGGTTCCCGATTCAGGCAACTTTAGATTTCACCGTAGTAGTACTAGTTCCGGAACCGGAACATGCCGGTCCAGGGCATCACAAACTAAGGCAGGGCTGCAATGAAGACTTTTATGGTTAGGTTTTTGCAAGATGAATCCGGGGCAACGGCCATCGAATACGGACTGATTGCCACCGGAATTGCCATCGCCATCATCGCTGCGGTGAATGGCGTCGGCACGGCGCTGAGCACGACCTTCAACTCGGTGAGCAGCTCACTGAAGTAATTGCTCAGGCGGCGGTCTCAAATGGAACACCGGGCGACGATGTCGTCCGGTGTTTTCTTTTGTCCGGGTCGTCCACAGGTTCGCACGCAACTTGCCAACAGGGATATGCCAAGCGTCGTCCCCAGCTTGTCAGCCGCTGCTGCACAGCAACTCCACCGGATCTCCACCGGCTTACACGCCACCCGCACCAACTCTGTCCACTGCCGATCCACAGCTTCTCAACAGGCTTGACCACAGTGCGCCGCGAACGTCCAGGTTACGCGAACAGCCTGCGATGATCCGCCAGGATCGCCCGCGCGGCATTGTGGCCGGGCGCGCCGGTGACGCCGCCGCCGGGATGGGCTCCGGAACCGCAATGGTAGAGCCCCGGCAGCGGCCCGCGATAATCCGCGTGGCCGAGCATCGGCCGTGCCGAGAACAACTGGTTCAGCGTCAGCGCGCCGTGGAAGATATCACCGCCGACGAGGCCGAACTGCCGCTCGAGGTCGAGCGGCGACAGGATCTGGCGGCCCACCACGCTGGCGGCGAAGCCGGGGGCATAGCGGTCGACGGTTGCGATCATCAGATCGGCGACTTCGTCGCGATGCTCGTCCCAGGATTTGCCGTCGGGCAGTTGCGGTGCGACGTGCTGGCAGAACAGGCTCGCGACGTGCCGGCCCGGCGGGCTCAGGCTGTCGTCGAGCGTCGAGGGGATCAGCACCTCGACCACAGGTGCGCGGCTCCAGCCGAATTCGCGCGCATCGCGCCAGGCGCGATCCATGTAGCCGAGACTTGGCGCGATGATGATGCCCGCGGTGAGATGATCGCCGGGACCGGGCAGCGCGGTGAACGAGGGCAGGGTGTCAAGCGCGACGTTCATTCTGAACGTGCCGGAGCCGTTCTGCCATCGTGAGATGCGCGCGCGGAATTCGCCGGTCAATGCGTCCTCCGGCACCAGGCGCGTGTAGAGCAGCTTGGGATTGACGTTGGAGACGACATATTTGGCGCGAACCGTCTCGCCGGTGTCGAGGATGACACCGATCGCGCGATCCTTCTCGACGATCACCTCGCGGACGCCGGCATCGGTCTCGATCTCGACGCCGTGGCTGCGCGCGGCATGCGCCATCGCCTGGGTGATCGCGCCCATGCCGCCGATCGCGTGACCCCAGACGCCTTTCTTGCCGTTCACCTCGCCGAACGCATGATGCAGCATCACATAGGCCGAGCCCGCCGCGTAGGGGCTGGCATAATTGCCGACGATGGCGTCGAAGCCGAACAGCGCCTTGACGAGATCGCTCTCGAAGCGCTCGTCGAGAATCTCGCCGGCCGAGCGCGTGAACAGGTCGAGCAGATTGCGCTGCTGCTCCAGCGACAGCCGCCGCAGGATGTTGGCGGTGCCAAGCGCGTTGAAGGCTTCGCTCATCGCACCGAGGCCAAAGCCCTCGACGAGGTTCGGCGGCGCGCGCAGCACGAACTGGCGCAGCACGTCGGCGATGGCTTCGAGTTCCGCCGAGAACGCGCCGATCGCGGCGGCATCGCGCGGGCTCAGTTTCGCGACCGACTGCTGGGTGCGACCCTCGCCGGTCAGCAGGTAACTGCCGTCCGGCGCGGGAAGGAAGTTCTGCGCGCGGCGCTCGACGATCCGCAAGCCGTGGTCGGCAAGTTTCAGGTCAGAAATGATTTGCGGGTTGAGCAGGCTCACCGTGTAGGCGGCGACCGAATTGCGGAAGCCCGGACAGAATTCTTCGGTGACGGCGGCGCCGCCGACCACTTTGCGGCGCTCGACGACCTTCACCCGCAGCCCCGCCATCGCAAGATAGGCTGCGCAGGTGAGGCCGTTATGCCCGGCACCGATGATGACGACGTCTGCTTCGTTCATGTCAGCTTCAACAAGCAGTGATTAGAGCGTGCTGTGGGGCCAACACGCCGCGTCGTCAAGTCCACGTGACCTTGGTTTCTTGTCCGTGATACTGCCGTATGCTCAATTCAAGTCACCGGTGCGGTGCTGCCGGGCCGTCCGCCTCCGGCGCCCGCCGGGTCCATTGCCGGAGCCTTCATGACGTCTGAGCCGTCCGCCTCGCGAAACCGGCTGGTGCTGGTTGTCTACACGACCGCGATCTTCGTCAGCGCCTTGCTGCTGTTCTCGGTGCAGCCGCTGTTCACCAAGATGGTGCTGCCGCGGCTCGGCGGCTCGCCGGCGGTGTGGTCGGTGGCGATGGTGTTCTTCCAGTCGCTGCTGCTCGCAGGCTACGCCTATGCGCATGTCCTGATGAAGCTGAACAGCCGCGTCATGCCGGTCGTGGTGCATCTGGTGGTGCTGGCCATCGCCATCCTGACATTGCCGCTGGCGATCCGCAGCGGCTGGGGCGAGCCGCCGACCTCGGGTTATGCGGTCTGGCTGCTCGGCCTGTTCGCGGTCTCGATCGGCCTGCCGTTCTTCGCGCTCGCCGCCAACAATCCGCTGTTGCAGGCCTGGTTCGTGCGGACCGGCCATCCCAACGGTCCCGATCCGTATTTTCTCTACGCATCCTCCAACATCGGCAGCTTCCTGGCGCTGCTGTCCTATCCGGTGCTGCTGGAGCCGATGTTCACCCTGCGCACCCAGAACCTGATCTGGACCGGGGGTTACGGTCTCCTGATCATCCTGATCGCGGGCTGTGGTGTGCTGCTGTTGCGGTCGCCGACCGGTGCCGCCGCACTGAATATGCAGGTCGACGATGCCGACGCGCCGGCGCCGACCTGGGGCGTGCGCGCGCGCTGGATCTTCCTGGCCGCGGTGCCGTCGGGGCTCCTGATCGCAGTGACCGCGCATATCTCGACCGACGTCGCGGCGGCGCCCCTATTGTGGGTGCTGCCGCTGTCGCTATATCTCTTGACCTGGGTGCTGGTGTTCCAGTCGCGGCCGCTGCTGCCGCACAAATGGATGCTGCTGGCGCAGCCGCTGGCGATTGCCGGCGTCGTCATCCTGCTCGCAGTCGGCGGCGAGCAGAACCTGCTGCTGACGCTCGGCGGCCATCAGCTCTGCTTCTTCATCATCGCGATGGCCTGTCATGGCGAGCTCGCGCGCACCCGTCCGGCCGCGAAATATCTCACCGGCTTCTACGTCGCGCTGTCGTTCGGCGGCATGGTCGGCGGGCTGTTCGCAGGGCTGATCGCGCCGTTCACCTTCTCATGGGTCGCCGAATATCCGATCCTGCTGGCGCTCGCGGCGTTGTGCCGTCCGCCCGGCGGCGCCGAGCGGCTGCCGCGCTGGAGCGCGTGGTACTGGCCGTTCCTTGCGGTGCTGGCGGTGGCGCTGATCGCGCCGAGCTATTCGGCCGGCGACATCTTCAACTGGTTCGACGACCACCGGGTCTGGGTGATCGGCGCGGTCGGCGTGATCTCGGCGCTGCTCGCGCTGGCGCTGAACGCCAATCGCTGGAAGATCTTCGCAACCGTCGTCGTCGCGCTGGTGGTGCTGCGCGCCTATCCGTCGGACGACGGTCGCGTCGAAACCGTGCGCAGCTTCTTCGGCGTGCACAAGATCGTGGTGACGCCGAACGGGCAGTATCACGTGCTGATGCACGGCACCACGATCCACGGCGCCGAGAAGTTCAAGAACGACGACGGTACGCCGGTCACCGGACGGCCGGAGCCGATCAGCTACTACCACAAGGATGGCGGGATCGGGCGGGCGATCACCGCGATCCGCGAGCGCAAGGGCGCGCCGCTGAAAGTCGCCGTCATCGGGCTCGGCTCCGGCACGCTGACCTGCGCGTCGGCGCCCGGTGAGGACTGGAAATTCTTCGAGATCGACCAGTCGATGGTCGACACCGCGCGCGACCCGAAGTATTTCACCTACATCCAGAACTGCGAGCCGGACCTCAAGCCGGTGATCGGCGACGCGCGGCTCACCTTCGCCAAGGAGCCGGACGGGATCTACGATCTCATCATCGTCGACGCCTATTCGTCGGATGCGATCCCGATCCATCTCGCGACCGAGGAGGCGATGGCGATCTACAAGGCGAAGCTGGCGCCGCAGGGCGCGGTCGTGATGCACGTCTCCAACCGCCATCTCGAATTGGCCAGCGTCGTGGTCGGGATCGCGGACGCCAACGAGATGAAGAGCTGGGTCTACAGCGAGGATTCCGGCCGCGACAACGAATACATCTTCTCGACCTCGGTCGTGGTCTCCGCGCGCGAGGATGCCGACGTCGGCAAGCTCGCGTCGTCGGATGTCTGGACCGAGACCGACGTCGACGAGAAGCAGCGGGTCTGGACCGACGATTATTCCAACGTGCTGGGCGCGGTCTACCGGCGTCTGCGCGACGGCGAGCAGTAGGATGAACGACAATGGCGCACACAATTCGTGCGCCGAACGTCGTTGCCGCTTTCGCAGCGGTGATGCTAGCGCGTTTTCGAACGAACCGGATACCGGTCCGGGCGAATAAACGTGTCAACCAAGAATTTGGAGCGACGCTCCGATTCCATCGAGACGGAAAAGCGCTCTAGTCCCACCGAGACGACAATCGTCGAATCTCCGACCTGTCGCCGAAGCGATCCGCGAATGAGCCGGCCTCATCATCGGGCAAATACGGAGCGGGCGGCGCGCCTTGGGGCGAGCCGGGTCCTCGCACGCCTTGCTGCCGCAGATAATCCTCGATCATGCCAGGCAGTCCACGGGGCGCGGTCGCCGGACCATCGGACGACGCCGGTCGCCAGTCGCCGAAGCGTTCGGCGAACGACGTCCCGCGATCCGGTTCAGACAGTCCGAATTGATGCAGCGGAGAAGCGGAAACGAGCGGACCACGGCGGCTACCGAAAGCCAGGGCGTCGTTCGTATCATTCGGTCCGATCATTGCGCGGCCTGCCGCCAGCGTCTCATTCGGGTAGTGGATAGCCGTATCGAACGTGTCCGGATTTTCGGTGCGCGGCTTGTTGACACTGAACCCGATTTCCCCGGTACCTCCGCGCCTTCTGAGCGCTTTCTCCTCCTTCTCGCTCATCGACGTAATAATCGAATAGTGCAGATGGTTTCCCGTCGAAAATCTACCCGTGCTGCCGACATTGCCAATAATGTCACCAGGCCAGATCCGATCGCCCATGCGCGCTTGGGAGGGCTCATCCATGTGCGCATAAAGCCCGTAGCCGTTCGTCGTCTTCACGATGACCGTGTTTCCGTAACCTGCATTGAATCCCGAATAAACGACTTCGCCGGGGGTCTGAGCCGGAATGGGCGTTCCCCGCGGCGCGCGGTAGTCGACGCCAGAGTGGAATGTTTCCTCGTGCGTGACGGGATGTATCCGCGGCGCATAATCGGAGTTCCGCTTGAACGGTCGCGGCGGCCTTGGAGGAACGTAGGAACGATATCGATCAGTCATTTAATCACCTTGGTTAAATCCACGAGCATACCCTGCTTGCATTTATAAGTGCTGGCGCTGCCTTCGCTGGATACGCATTCTGGTTGATTTTCATCGTCCCACGTCAGGATCGACCGCTTTCCAGATGGGGACACAGCGATCTGAAATGACCAGCGGCCGGTCTTGATCGGAAACACCTGACGCGCGAGAAGTCTGGAATCGGCGCTTCTGATCTCGGCGGCGTATTCCTTCGAGAGAAGGATCGAGTCGTCGACCCGCACCGGCGGCTTGCCCAAGGGGATGATCGTGCCCACAATTCCTTGCCCACCGATCGAGATGGACTCAATTCGCGGCCGCGCGAGGCATTTTTTTCCGGCGATGCTACACTTGAGAATGGATCCCGGCGGTTGCTCTGTTTCCATAAAGAGTGTCAGTGTTCGTTGATCGTCTTCGAACCAACCGTCCTTGACCCATCCGATATCTGATTTCGTCATCGAGGCGATATTCACGCCATCGCGGTCCAGAATGTCGACGGACGTCGGATAGACGACGGCGATCCTTGAGCCATTCGCGCTCCATTTGATCCACTCAGGCGGCTGCGTCTTGCCTACCGTCCGCTTGTCCTTGACCAGAATAACCCTGAGCTGGGGTGCCTGCGGCTTTAGTTCGAGCGGACCGGAGCTCGCGACGCTCTTAAAATCCGGGGAGAACGCTATTGCGCGATCATTCGACGCAATCCATTGACTGTTGCCGCTCGCAATATCAACCATGAACACATGCCGTCCATGGATGTTGATCAACTGCCGGCCGTCGCTGCTACATTGGTATGGATTGCCAGGCGAAATCGCTACTGCCGCGATCTTGGTGCCGGCCTCATAGGCATTCACCGCTCCGTTTTCGTCGAGCAGGTATCGGTCATGTTGGCCGCACCAGCCGTTGAAAACCGCCTTCGAAAATGGGGTGTGTGGCAGCGATTCAAATGTCGGCACGAGCGCGCGGGGCGGCGACTGACGGCTCTCTTGGGCATCGGCAGGATCGGCTGAAGCCGGCGGCACAAACACTGTCAAGCAGGCGACGAGACACGCAGCGCGCAGCACTTGAGGAAACGAACCGGGCATCAAAAGCAACACCAACGGAAGGAAGAAAGACAGAATAGAACAAATCAAGAACAATGTCAAGGCTCCCTGAAGATGCAGATCTGATTGGCTGCTAGCTGTCCGGTGCCAGCAGCTTCCCGATCTGCGGTTTGACGATGGCGGCAAACGCGGCGGGATCGTCGAACGCCCGCGCTGAGAGCATCGCTCCATGGACCGATGCCATCAGCATCTGGGCCTCCTCTTCCGGCCGCTTGTCCAGCCGGAGCAGCCGCTGCTCTGCGCCAGCTTGCAGCACCGACGTCAGCCATCCCGCGAGATCATGGAAATGGGCGCGGACGCGAGTTGCCACCTCTTCTGGCAGCATCGGCATCTCGCCGGCAAGCATCGCGCAGACACAGACGGGCAGCGTGGCATCCTGGATGCACGCCTGCCAGAAGTTCACGTAAGACCGCAGGTGGTCGGCCGGCGCTGGAGACTGCGCCTGGAGGGCTTTCAAGCCCAACGCTGTCTGCTGCCGGTAGCGATCCACCAGTGCGGCCACCAGCTCGGCCTTGGTCGGGAAGTGGTGATGGATGCTCGCCTTCCGGATGCCGACGGCATCTGCGATGTCGGCATAGCTGAACCCATTGTAGCCGCCCGCGACGATGAGGGCCTGCGCGACGTCGAGGATCTGTTCCGAGGTCGAGTTCATATCGGCGCCTACCTTCCGATAGGTAAGCCTGTCAAGGCAAGCATCGCTCTTCAAGCTGACACAACAAGGTGTTCGAGCGCCCAATTGACCCCGTGCAATCTACCTACTAGTAGGTAGATGGCATAAAGGAGTCAATCAATGCAAAGCCTGCTTGCCGCCCAGTCCACCTGGCTGCGGTCCTACTACGTCTCGCGCGCCGTCTTTTCGATCGCCTGGGTTGCTGCCGCCGTTCTGCTGAGCGCGCAACCCACCCCCGTGGCGTTCTTGCTGGTGATCTATCCGGCATGGGATGCCATCGCCAATCTGGCTGACGCCCGGGTGAACGGAGGGCTGTGGGACAATCCATCCCAGGCCCTCAATGTGGTGGTCAGCACGATCACGACGCTTGCCGTGATCGTTGCGATCGGCCGCGACGGCTATGCCGTTCTGGCCGTGTTCGGGGTTTGGGCGATCCTTGCGGGCGTGCTGCAACTGGTCACCGGCGTCAGGCGCTGGCGTGACTATGGCGCGCAATGGGCGATGATCCTGAGTGGCGCGCAGTCGGCACTCGCGGGCGGCTACATGATCAGCCGATCGATCGGCACCGTTGCGCCGACGATCCTGGACGTCGCTCCCTATGCGGGCTTCGGCGCGTTCTATTTCCTGCTGTCCGCGATCTGGCTCGTTGCCTTCGCCGATCGCAACGCACGCGCCTAAAGCATGATCCGGAAAAGCGCGAAGCGGTTTTCCGAAAAGATCATGCGCAAACAAGAAGGCCAAGCGAGATGACGATTCAACCTCGTCTCATCTCGCTTTGGTCGATCCTGCGTCGGGGAGCGTCAGCTCCCCTCAATGCGGCAACTACTTCTTCTCGGACGGCTGCGCGTTCGCCGAGGCGGCGAGCAGTGGCATGGTCGGCGTTCTGTCACCCTCATCCTCGTCGAGGAACTGCTCGACGCCGGCCTGGATCGACGACTTCGCGCTGTCGGGGCCGCGGTCGCTGAGATCGTTGTGGTGGAATTCGGTCCGGACCACCTTGATGCCGAGCCGCGCGCAGGTCTCGTCGTCGGGCACGACGCCCGGATCCGCTTTGAACACCGGATCCTTGGAACGGAACGAGAGGATCTTGATCCTGCCGTCGGTGATGAAGGGGACGCGCAGATTGTCCAGCGTCACGACCTTCTTGACCAGGTCGGGATGCTGCTTGGCGAAGAACATCGAGATGTCGCCGCCATTGGAGTGGCCGATCAATGTCAGCTGGCGGTAGTTGGCGTTGGGATAGCGTTTCTTGAGCTCATCGATCGCATACATGATGTTGAACACACCGCGATTGTACTGCATGCGGCGGCCGACATATTCCTCGCCGACTTTCGTCACCATCGGCGCGTCGGTGTCGAGATCATGCTGGATGCTGACCACGAGGTAGCCGCGCGATGCGAAGACGTTGGTGAGGAACGAGTACTCGGTGTTCCTGACGGTGTTGCCGTGGCTCAGGATCGCGACCGGCAGCTCGATCATGTCGGCGGCCGCCTGCATTTGCCGGTCGCGACGGACTGCGACCTCGACCGTGACGTTGCGATCGTCGCGCAGCACGTCGTGGAAGGTCAGCGTCGTGTGACTGATGGCCCATCTGTCCGTGGTGAAGTAGCCGGCCATCGCCACCATGCACAGGCAAAGGACAATGATGCCCCGTTTCATTTCGACCTCTGATCTTGCGTACGTGACCCGCGCTCTGGGCCTGATTTCACCGGCCATTCCGCGTGAATCGGCCTTCCGAGGCCATGCGGGCGCTTTTGCCGCCGAATATCGGGCTAGTTTTACAATCCGATGACAGCGCGGCGACGAGCCACGGCGCATGCTTGCGCGGTCCCGTCGAGCCGGTCACAAGCAGGTGAGCAGGTTTGCCAAAACGGTGATGAATGACCGGCCGGGACACACTAGGGTGAAACCGCCGGGAGGCTGTGCAATGCCGGGATGGCGTGTCTCGATCGCGATGGTGGTTGCCATGACGCTGCAAAATTCGGCCGCGGCAGAGGATGTGCTGTCCGGCGCCAGTCTCGCTCGCGACGTGGCGCGCTATGCCTCGTTCGGCCTGCACCGCTTCGGCTCGCCGGGCGACCGCGCCACCACCGACTGGATCGCCCGCGAATTGCAAGCCGCGGGGTTTCGCGTCGAGTTCCAGCCGGTCGTGCTCGGCCGGCAATATGCGGTGGAGCGCGCGACGGCGGAGGTCGGCGGCGCAAGGGTTGACGCCACGCCGTTCTGGTGGCCGCCGGAGGCGAGCAGCAGTTTTCGCCTGACCGCGCCGCTGGTGCGTGACGGTGATGCCGCCGGCAAGATCCTCTGGATCACGCTGCCGTTCGATCGTGGCGCCTATCTCGGCGAGGCTCATCGCGCGGCAATCGCGCAGGCCGCTGCCCGTGGGCCTGCGGCGATCCTCCTGATGATCGACAATCCCGCCGAAGAGCGCTTCGCCTACAACGTCACGCAGGACGACAAGCCCTGGCCGGTCCCGGCGGTGGTGGTGGCCGGCAAGCAAAGGGACCTGTTCGAGCGCGCGGTCGCATCGGGTCTCCCGGTGACCTTCGACGTCAGCGGGCGCTATGACACCAACGTCTCGGGCCGCAACGTGGTGGCGCGGATCGGCGAGGGAAGCGGCCCGGCGATCGTGGTCTCGACGCCGCTGACCGGCTGGTACGATTGTGTCTGCGAGCGCGGGCCGGGCATCGCCAATTTCCTGGCGCTCGCCCGCACCGTCGCCGCGCAAAAATGGCCGGGCCAGTACGTCTTCGTGGCGACCGTCGGCCACGAGATCGGCCATGGCGGCATGGAGCTGTTCCTCAAGCACGGTGCGCCGCCGCCCAAAGACACTTTGGCCTGGGTCCATTTCGGCTCGTCGAACGCATGCTACGCCTTCACCGAGGGCGCGCAGGGCACGGTCAAGACCGCTCGGGTCGACAGCGAACGCGTGCTGGTGCTGAGCCCGTCAATGGCGGCGCTGGCCGGCGAGACGATGGGCGCCATCGAGGCGAAGCGGATGGTGGCGGAGAAGGAGGCCGTCGGCGAATTGCGCGACGTGCGCGCGGCGGGCTATCCGAACTTCATCGGGCTTGCCGGACGGCATCACAGCTTTCATACGCCGGCCGATGATCTCGCCTCGACCGGCCCGGAAATACTCGAGCCGGTGGCACGCGCCTTCGTCGACGCGGTGCGCAAGGTCTCCGAACGCGGTGTGCACGCGTTCGGATCACCATGACGGTCGGATCACTCAGTCCTGATAGCTGTTGCCGTAGAAGCTGCGCTGCTGCTGGTAGTACGGCCGCGGCTGATAATAGCCCTGCGGGGCCGGCGCGTAGCCCTGGTTACCGTACTGGCCGTAGCCCTGCGCATCGTAGACGCGGCGGCTCGACGGCGGCGCCGGATAACGCCGGTCGGTCGAGCTGCCGTCGGCCGGATAGATGTAGCCGTCGTCGGCGCGAGCCTGCGCCGGATATTCGCGCGGCTGCGGGGTCAGGACGACGGGGTCGCCGGCCGCCGCGGTGCCGTACTGCTCGTCCTGCGGTGCGCGGCGGGCGACTGCGGTGCCGTTGCGCCCGCGCGGATTGCGCGCCAACGCGACCTGGGACGAGCCGGTCAGCGTCACCGTGGTGTTGAGCACGCCTTCCTTCTGGACCAGTGCGTAGAGCGTCGAGGCGTTGTCGCGCGACAGCCGCACGCAGCCATGCGAGGCCGGCGTGCCGAGACGGCCCACGGAGTCGGTGCCGTGGATCGCGTGTCCGATCTTGGTGAAGAAGATCGAGTGCGGCATCGGCGCGTCGTCGAATTCCTTGGAGTAGTGATCCTCTTCCATGCGGAAGGCGCGGAAGCTGCCGTTCGGCGTTTCGCGCGAGGGGATGCCGGTCGAGACCGGCCAGTGATAACGCGCGACGCCGTCGACCGCGACGGTCATCTGCTGGTTATCCTTGTCGACGGTGATATCGACCTTGGCCTGCGCGGCGCCGGCCGCGAACAGCATCACGGAAGTGAACGCAATAAGGAACGAACGCATTTTACCTTTGGCCTCCGGGCCCAATCGCAGCGGCTCGCCGTCCCCGGCAACCAATATGCACGGAATCCGAATTTGGTTCCAGTCGCGGACCCACGCATCGTTAATCCCGCGCGCGGCGCAAACAAGGCCGAAGCCGGGCTGGGCCGTCACGGAGCGCTGACTTTTTCGCGAGCAGGGTGCGACGGCGGTCCGCATCAGCCGACAACGCAACCATTTGGCGGCATGGGCGTTTCACAATCCCGCCCCGGCGACGCGACCGCGTCGCGCTTGAAGGAACCAAGATGAACAACACCCAGGTTAAGATCGCGGCCGTCATCCCAGCCGGCCTCTCCGCGCGGCTCCTGCTTGCGACCGCTGGCCTCGCATTGGCGTTGGCCGCTGTTCCCCACGCCGGCCATGCCCAGGGCATCGTCCGCGGAGCCCATGAGGGCGCTTATGAGGGGAACCGGGTCGCCGGCCCGGTGGGCGGCGTGGTTGGCGGCGCCGTCGGCGCCGGCGTCGGTGGCGCCATGGGTGCGGTCAAGGGCGTGTTCGGCATCCCGGATCGCGGCTATCGCCGCGGCCACCGCTGCCGCGGCTATTATCGCCACGGCCATTTCCACTGCTACTGATCGGGATCGTCATTCCGGGTCCGCGCTCAGGCGCGCCCCGGAATGACCTGCCTTCGCAAATCAGTTCTTTAGCCGATATCCCGTTCGGAAGATCCACGCCACGATCACCATGCAGGCGATCAGGAACGCTGCGGTCATGCCGAGGCTGAGCCCGACGCTGACGTCGGCGATCTCGTAGAAGCTCCAGCGGAAGCCGGAGATCAGGTAGACCACCGGATTGAACAGGGTGATGGTGCGCCAGCCTGACGGCAGCATGTTCACCGAGTAGAAGCTGCCGCCGAGGAAGGTCAGCGGCGTCACCACCAGCATCGGGATCATTTGCAGCTTTTCGAAGCCGTCGGCCCAGATGCCGATGATGAAGCCGAACAGGCTGAAGGTGACGGCCGTCAGCACCAGGAAGGTCAGCATCCAGATCGGATGCTGGATATGTAGCGGCACGAACAGTCCGGCGGTCGCCAGGATGATCAGGCCGAGGATGATCGACTTGGTCGCGGCGGCCCCGACATAGCCGATCACGATCTCGAAATAGGAGATCGGCGCCGACAGGATCTCGTAGATCGTGCCGGCGAATTTCGGGAAGTAGATGCCGAACGAGGCGTTGGAGATGCTCTGCGTCAGCACTGACAGCATCACGAGACCTGGCACGATGAAGGTGCCGTAGCTGACGCCCTCGACCTCGGTGATGCGCGAACCGATCGCGGCGCCGAACACCACGAAATACAGCGACGTCGAGACGACCGGCGAGACGATGCTCTGTAGCAGCGTGCGCCAGGTGCGCGCCATTTCGAACAGATAGATCGCCCGGATTGCGCGGGTGTTCATGGCGCCCTCACGATGCTGACGAAGATGTCTTCGAGGGAGCTCTGTCTTGTATCCAGATCCGAGATGCGGATGCCCGCATTGCGCAGATCGTTGAGCAGGCTGGTGATCCCGGTGCGATCGCCCTTGGTGTCGTAGTCATAGGTCACGGTGCGGCCATCGTCCGACAGTTCGAGGTTGTAGGCGGCCAGCTCGGCCGGGATGGCGTCGAGCTTGTTCTGCAATTGCAACGTCAGCTCTTTCTTGCCGAGCTTCTGCATCAAGGTCGCCTTGTCCTCGATCAGGATGATCTCGCCCTTATTGATGACGCCGATGCGGTCGGCCATCTCCTCGGCTTCCTCGATGTAGTGCGTGGTCAGGATGATGGTGACGCCGGACGCCTGTAGCGTGCGCACCACTTCCCACATGCCCTTGCGCAATTCGACGTCGACGCCTGCGGTCGGCTCGTCGAGGAACAGGATCTCCGGCTCGTGCGACAGCGCCTTCGCGATCATCACGCGCCGCTTCATGCCGCCCGACAGCGTGATGATCTTGTTGTCCTTCTTGTCCCACAGCGACAGGTCGCGCAGCACCTTCTCGACATAGGCGGGGTTCTTCGGCTTGCCGAACAGGCCGCGGCTGAAGCTGACGGTGGCCCACACCGATTCGAACGCGTCGGTGTGCAGTTCCTGGGGAACCAGTCCGATCATCGAGCGCGCCGCGCGATAATCCCTGATGATGTCGTGGCCGCCGATCTTGATCGTGCCCTGGCTCGGATTGGCGATGCCGCAGATGATGCTGATCAGCGTGGTCTTGCCGGCGCCGTTCGGCCCGAGCAGCGCGAAGATCTCGCCGCGATTGATGTCCAGATTGATGCCCTTCAGCGCCTTGAAGCCGGAGCCATAGGTCTTCGAAAGATTGGATACGGAAATGATCGGCGACATGGAGGATCGGAAGCGTGAGAAAAGGGAGCACGCGCGCGGATTGCGGCCCGGGCGGCGGCCAGATGCGGGGTCAACCGCAGATAGGGACGCATATTCCGTTCTGCAATCACCCGGCCGGGCAGAAATCTATTCCGCGGCGTGCGCTCGGACGGGCAGTTCGACCAAGGCGACCATGTAGGACTTCAGGTCGTCAGCAACCTCAGGGTCGGCCCTCAGTTCAGTCAATGTTCGGGGAGGTGGCAGTTCCTGCCCATCGCTCTTCAACCCCTCAGCATAGAGCTCCAGCGCCTCAGGCGCATTGCGCAAAGCTTCGTCGATATCATCGCCGGCCGATGTACAGCCGGGAAGATCCGGAAACCAAACGCCCACGGCGTAGTCCGGTCCAGCGTCCTCGATGATGGCAACGTAGTGGGGCAAAGGGGACCTCAATCGGGCTTCCAGCCCGCCCCCTTATAAATGGCACGCACCAAGCCTTTTCCCAAGTCCTTCTTGGGGTGCGGAATGACCAAGGTTTCCCCTGACATGGCACTCTTGAAGACGTGGTGAGAGCCGGTAACCCGAACGAGGCTCCATCCTTCCCGTTCCAAGCGTCGGATGATGTCGCGGCTGTTGGTCAACATGACGATTTCCAGAACCAAGCAATCCGGACAACATGCCCCGGGTAGCACCGCGTTAAGTGAGCTCGGATTGGCCTTCGTCTAACGCTTCTTCATTGATTTCGGCGGCTTCTTGGCCGCCGCCGGGGCAGGGTGTGCGGGCGGTGCGGTATCGGCGAGCTTGCCGACCAGCATGATCTGCAACTGGTTGTTGGCAGGCGCATTGGGACGGGCGGGGTCGAGCAATTGCTCCTCGCCAAGCCCGACCGATTGCAGGCGCTTCGGCGTGATCTTGAAGGTGTTGACCAGGATGTCGCGGATCGCGTCGGCCCGCCGCTGGCTCAGCAGCGCGTTGTTTTCACGCCGGCCGGTCGATTCGATGTGGCCGACGATCAGGAAAGTGTAGGGCAATAGCGACGACTGGGTCAGCGCGTCGGCGATGCGTCCGACGGTCTGATAGGAATCCGGCAGCACGATCGGCGTGTCGACGTCGAACTGGATGTCGGCATTGAACGTCGGGAGGCTGGTCAGGTCGGGCGCGATCGGCGGCCGCTTTTGCGGCGGCGGCTCGTTCTTCGATCGCAACCGCGATCGTTCGAGCACTTGCTGGCGCAATGCGGGGACGTCGACCGTTGCATCCGTCTCGTAGTGATCCAGCTTGGCGATGATGTCGTCGCGCGTGATCGCGGTCTGTGCGCGCGCGGGCGCAAGCGGCATCGCCAGCAGCACCAGCGTGCCGAGCACGCCGAGATCGCGCAAACCCCGCGGCGACGCGCGCATCATTGATACCCCGCGTCATTGATCGCCTGGCTGCAATTGCGGCTGAGGCCCTTGGCGGCGACCAGGCAGGGCACCGATTTGCTGGTCTCCTTGGTCGAGCCGCCGCACACCTTGACGATCTCGCGGGTGCAGGCGTTGGCAACGGTCACGCGCGCCGCGATCCGCTTCTGGATCGCATCGAGGGTGGAGAAGTAGCTCTCCTTACAGGTCGGCGAGATCACGTCGCGGTTGCGCGACAGGCATTCCTTGAGGCGGTTGGAGTCGAGGTTGACGCCGCGGCAGTTGGCGGTGATGTCGGCGCCGCAGGCCTTGGCGAGCTGGGCCGCGGAATCGCCAAAGCTCATCGTCTCCGCGACCGCCAGCGACGGCGCAGTGAGCGCGATGACAAAAAGGAAAAAACCTCCCCGGACCATGCAGCCATCTCAACCCGTGAATTCAATTGGGGTCAAGGGCTACGAACAGCGAAGGCTGTTCTGTCACGCCCGCTCCACAAAGCTGTCGACGACCTTCTTCTCGCCGGCCTTCTCGAAGGCGATGGTCAGCTTGTTGCCGTCGATCTTCACCACATGGCCGTAGCCGAATTTCTGGTGAAACACCCGATCGTCCAGCGAAAATTCCGACGTCGTGCCGGTGGACTTCGCCACCAGCTCGCCCTCGATCACCATTGGGCCGCGCTTGTTGCGGCTGAAGCTATCCGAGGAAAACGACGACTGCCGCTCCTCGAATCCGCCGCTACGGCCGCCGCCACCGCGATTGCGGTTGGCCTGGGCGCGCTGCCAGCCCGGGGTCGAATAGCTCGAGCCGAATGATTCGAGGTTGTCGAAGCGCGAGGCACCGTAGCCGCCGCTGCCGCCCCAGCCCGATCCGCCCTTGGATTCGGTGATCTCGACATTGTGCGCCGGCAACTCGTCGAGGAAGCGGGAGGGGATCGTGGTCGACCAGGTGCCATGGATGCGGCGGTTGGTGGCGAAATAGATCTTGGCGCGGCGGCGGGCGCGGGTCAGGCCGACATGGGCGAGACGGCGCTCTTCCTCGAGCCCGGCGCGGCCCTGCTCGTCCAGCGTGCGCTGGCTCGGAAACAGGCCTTCCTCCCAGCCCGGCAGGAACACATTGTCGAACTCCAGGCCCTTGGCCGAATGCAGCGTCATCAGCGACACCGCCTCGTCGCCGGCCTCGCCGTCGCGGTCCATCACCAGCGAGATATGTTCGAGAAACCCTTGCAGGTTCTCGAATTCCTCCATCGAACGCACCAGTTCCTTGAGGTTGTCGAGCCGGCCCGCGGCGTCCGCCGAGCGATCCTTCTGCCACATCTCGGTATAGCCGCTCTCGTCGAGCACGATCTCGGCGAGCTCCGTGTGAGAGGTGACCTCGCGCTGGGCGCGCCAGCGGTCGAACTGCATCACGAGGTCGCGCAAGCTGCCGCGCGCCTTCGGCTTCAGCTCGTCGGTCTCGACCACGGCGCGCGCCGCCTCGAACAGCGGAATCCGGCGCTTGCGGGCGTGGTCGTGCAGCAGCTGCACGGTGGCGTCGCCGAGTCCCCGTTTGGGCACGTTGACGATACGCTCGAAGGCGAGATCGTCGGCGGGCGAATTGATGGTGCGCAAATACGCCAGCGCATCGCGGATCTCGGCGCGCTCATAGAAGCGGGGACCGCCGATCACGCGGTAGGGCAGGCCGAGCGTGACGAAGCGGTCTTCGAACTCGCGCATCTGGAACGAGGCGCGGACCAGGATGGCGACGTTGTTGAGGTTCTCGCCGGCGCGTTGCAGCTCCTCGAGCTCCTCGCCGATCGCGCGCGCTTCCTCTTCCGAATCCCAGGAGCCGGTGACGGTGACCTTCTCGCCGTCGACATCCTCGGTGCGCAGCGTCTTGCCGAGCCGGCCTTCATTGTGCGCGATCAGGTGCGAGGCCGCGGCCAGGATGTGGCCGGTGGAGCGGTAGTTGCGCTCGAGCCGGATCACCTTGGCGCCGGGGAAATCGTGGTCGAAGCGCAGGATGTTGTCGACCTCGGCGCCGCGCCAACCATAGATCGACTGGTCGTCGTCGCCGACGCAGCAGATGTTTCGCGGCGGTGCGGACGGCGGAGCCAGCGCCGGCTGCGCGGCGGCGTCTTGCTTCGCCGGTTCAGCATCGGTCGCGCCGGGAATGATTGCCGAGATCGGAGGACCCTGCCGTGCCGGCGCCTGCGACAGCAGGCGCAGCCACAGATATTGCGCGACGTTGGTGTCCTGATATTCGTCGACCAGGATAAACTTGAAGCGGCTCTGGTATTGCCGCAGCACGTCGGGGTTTTCGCGGAACAGCCGGATGTTCTCGAGCAGCAGGTCGCCGAAATCGGCGGCGTTGAGGATCTTCAGCCGCTCCTGATAGGTCGCGTAGATCTTGCCGCCCTTGCCGTTGCCGAACGAGGCGGCTTCGCCCGCCGGCACCTGCGACGGCGACAGCCCGCGATTCTTCCAGCTGTCGATCAGGCCGGCCAGCATCCGCGCCGGCCAGCGCTTGTCGTCGATGTTCTCGGCCTGCAAGAGCTGCTTCAACAGCCGCACCTGGTCGTCGACGTCGAGCACCGTGAAGTTGGACTTGAGCTGCACCAGCTCGGCATGGATGCGCAGGATGCGGCCGCCGATCGAGTGGAAGGTGCCGAGCCACGGCATGCCCTCGACCGCCTGGCCGAGCATCTGGCCGAGCCGCAGCTTCATCTCGCGCGCGGCCTTGTTGGTGAAGGTCACCGACAGGATTTCCTGTGGGCGGGCGCGGCCCTGGCTCAGGATATGCGCGATGCGCGTGGTCAAGACCCGCGTCTTGCCGGTGCCGGCGCCGGCCAGCACCAGCACGGGACCGTCGAGCGTCTCGACCGCTTCGCGCTGCTCCGGATTGAGGCCATTGAGATATTGCGGACCGGCGGCCGCCCGCGCACGCGCGGCGATGCCGCCAGCCGCGGGCTGGTGCTCGGGAACGCCGTGATGGGGCAATTTGCTCGGCTCGGTCATTGGCGAATCGTCTCGGCCCCACGATGGCACCGTGGGACGGTGAAGGGGAGCTTTCTTAGCAGGGATTGAAGGCCATATAGGGCCTGATCGGCCGTTTTGACAGGTTTTATCCCGGACCGCCGTCACGGTTTTGGCAGCAGTCCGAAGCCGGTTTGGTTCCTGAAATCGGCGAAAATTTCGCGGTTTCGCGCTCAGGAACCTGTGTTCCCACGCTGGATTGTCTCCTCGGTTATGGCGTCGGCCGAGAGCCGGCGAGAAGAAACGAGACAGAGGTTCTGAACATGTTGAGCTGGGTCGTCACCTTCCTGGTCATCGCGCTGATCGCGGGCGTTTTGGGCTTCGGCGGCATCGCCGGTGCGTCGATCGAGATCGCCAAGGCGATCTTCTTCATCGCCATCATCCTGTTCCTGGTGTCGGCGGTGGTCGGACTGGCGCGCGGCCGCACGCGGGTCTAGCGAAGCGCGATTTCATCACGCGAGCCGGCGGCCACGTCGCCTGAATGCGTGATGTTACTTCGCCGAGGGCATCGCCACGTTGCGGCCGATGCCCTCGGGACGCGGCACACCCGCATAACTCTCCGCGATGGCGCGGGTGCGGGCGCGGATATCGGGCGGAAACGGCGCCACCTTGCGCGCCTCCATATCGATGTGCAGCGTCAGGTTCTCCGAGGTCGCGGACAGCCAGCCCTCGCCGGCATGGCGCAACTCCTCGAACGTGTGCAGCCGCTTTTCGTCGGCGCCGAGCAGGAACACCGAAACCTGCACGGGATCGCCGAGATGGATTTCCCGCAGGTAGCGGACATGGCATTCGGCCGTGAAGGTCGAGCACTTCCGCTCCTTCATGTAGGCCGGTCCAATGCCGAGTTGCAGCCACATCTCGTCGATGGCGCGGTCGAACATCACATTGTAGTAGGCCATGTTGAGATGGCCGTTATAGTCGATCCATTGCGGCTCGATCTGCATCAC
>NZ_DDOP01000078.1:157455-218855 GCF_002341725.1 Bradyrhizobium sp. UBA2491 | reverse complement strand
TTTTTCAAGTCAGGCTCTCTTGACCCCTTATACAAGCTTTGCCACGGTCGGCTAAAGCCGGGAGGAAATTTGACGTGGCGACAACGATTTCGAGCAATCTGACGCGACCCGAACCGCAAGCCCTGAAGCGCGCGATCGACGCGCTGGCGGCGCGGTTCGGCAACCGGCTCGTCACGTCTCAGGCGGTACGCGAGCAGCACGCCCATACCACCACATGGCTGCCGAACCAGCCTCCGGACGCGGTCGTCATGGCGCAGGAAACCGCCGACATCCAGGACGTGGTGCGGATCTGCGCCGCCAACCGCGTGCCGGTGATCGCGTTCGGCACCGGAACCTCGCTCGAGGGCCAGGTCAATGCGCCCGCGGGTGGCGTCTGCATCGACCTGCGCGACATGAACAAGGTGCTCGAAGTCCATGCCGAGGACCTCGATTGCGTGATCCAGCCCGGCCTGACCCGCAAGGCACTCAACGAGCATCTGCGCGACCAGGGCCTGTTCTTCCCGATCGACCCCGGCGCCGACGCCTCGCTCGGCGGCATGACCTCGACCCGCGCCTCCGGCACCAATGCGGTGCGCTACGGCACCATGCGCGAGAACGTGCTGGCGCTGAAGGTGGTGCGCGGCGATGGCGAGATCATCACGACCGGCACGCGGGCCAAGAAGTCGTCGGCCGGCTACGACCTGACGCATCTGTTCGTCGGCGCCGAGGGCACGCTCGGCATCATCTCAGAACTGACCATCCGCCTGCGCGGCATTCCGGACACGATCGCCGCCGCCGCCTGTTCGTTCGAGACCGTGCGCGGCGCTTGCCAGGCCACCATCCTCGCGATCCAGACCGGCATCCCGGTCGCCCGCATCGAACTGCTGAACGCCGCGCAGGTGAAGGCCTGCAACAGCTATTCGAAACTGTCGCTGCCGGAGACGCCGTTGCTGCTGCTCGAATTCCACGGCAGCGAGGTCGAGGTCGCCGAGCAGTCGAAGAATTTCCGCGACATCGCCGCCGAATGCGGCGGCGGCGACTTCACCTGGACCACCAAGCCGGAAGACCGCACCAAGTTGTGGCAGGCGCGGCATGACGCCTATTGGTCGGTCAAGGCGCTGCGCCCCGGCGACAGCATCGGCGTCGTCGCGACCGACGTCTGCGTGCCGATCTCGCGGCTGGCCGATTGCGTGACCGAGACCGAGGAGGATCTGAAGCGGCTCAATCTGCTGTCGCCGATCGTCGGCCATGTCGGTGACGGCAATTTCCACTGCTCGCTGCTCTGCGACGTCAACGACAAGGACGAGATGGCGCGCGGCGAGGAGTTCATGCACCGCCTGGTCGAGCGCGCGCAGGCGATGGACGGCACCTGCACCGGCGAGCATGGCATTGGCCAGGGCAAGCAGAAATACCTCAAGGCCGAACTCGGCCCCGAGGCGCTCGACGCGATGCGGGCGCTGAAGCAGGCGCTCGATCCGCAGAACATCTTCAATCCCGGGAAAATCGTCCCCGCCGCTTAATCCATCGGATGGTTCGGCCGCAGGACCCTGGCGATGTGGTTGTTCAGCAAGGCCAAGCGGAAGGATATCTGGGACGATCCGGTCGCGCAGCCGCTCGGCGACATCGAGGCCGCGCAGCGGATCCGCGCGATCTGCCGCGATGCCGCCGGCTGCGCCGAGGCGGTCGGCTCGCCCGGCAGGCTCTCAGCGAACAGGCAGCAGATCGAGCGCGCGCGTTATGAGCGCGCCGCCAAGGTCGCGATGGAGATCGCGATGAAGATATCCGACGAGCTGATGCGCGATTCCGCGGTGCGCGAGATCGTCGGCCTCTGCATGAAGGCCAACAACATCAAGACCGCGCGGGCGCTGTTCCGCGCCATCCATGCCGGCTCGATCAAGGCCGAGGTCTTGAAGGAGCATCCGACGCTGGCGGGCGAGCAGGCTTGAGGCGGAGTGGAGGCGCCTGCCAAAAATGTCGAAAACAACCCCATGCAAAGCAGCCGGCGGCGGCCTCGGTCGATCAGGCGGCTTGACACGTCAGGCAACTCAGGGGCATATTTCCAATATTCCGAAATCGTGCAGGCGCATGCTCGCCGCGCGGTCCCGTAGCCCGGATGGAGCGAGGCGAAATCCGGGGGGCATCGAGATGCGGAGGGAACCCGGCTTGCGCTGCGCTTCATCCGGGCTACGATTCGATCAAATCTAGGCCTGCCCGCCGAGCGTGCGCACCGCCTCGTCGACGCTGTGGAAGACGTGGTTCCGTTGCAGCACCTCGTAGAGATCGAAGCGCTCGAACGCGTCCTGCGCGCGGGTGGATTCCAGCCGCGCCACGGCCACGGTCACGCCGTCGTCGCGGCATTCGCGAAACAGGTCGCGCAGCCCCTGCGCGGCGGTGAAGTCGATCTCGACCATGCCGCTGGCCTCGATCACCAGCAGCCGCGGCCTTTGCGTCGCCGTGTTGATCATCTTGAGTACGCCGCTGTGAAAACCCTCCGCGTTGAGGAACGACAGCGGCGCCTGGAGGCCGACGACCGCGATGCCGGCCTTGCGCTCGCCGGACGTGTGCGGGCCCGCCGGCCACCAGATCGTGGTGCCCGGCACATGGACGAATTCCACCAGCCGGCCGCGCGTCGTGGTCCAGATGCCGTGCAGCAGCGACAGCGCGATGCCGACCGCGACGCCTTGCTCGATCGGCAGCACGATGATCGCGGCGGCCGTCGCCACCACCAGCAGGAATTCGTAGAACGACTGGCTGAAGATCATGACGATCTGCGCAACGCGGATGATGCGCAGCGCCACGAACAGCAGCACGCCGCCGAGCGCGGCGTCGGGCACGTGCTGCAACAGCGTCGCACCGAAGGCGAGCAGCGCGAGCACGATGGCCGCGGCGAACAGCCCCGCGAGCTGCGTGCGGCCGCCGGTCTCCGATACGATACCGGTTCGCGGCGGACTGGCATTGACCGGAAACGCGCCGAACAGCCCGGCCAGCAGGCTGCCGGCACCGGCGCCGAGGAAGTCGCGATCGACGTCGGCCGGCTTGTCCGGATCGGACAGGAACGAGCGCGTCGTCGCCGCGGTTTGCACCATCACCACGACGGCAATCAGGATCGCGAGCGACAGCAGTTTGATCCATCGTTCCGGCGCGATGTCCGGAAATGACGGTTTGGGCAGCGTGCCCGGCACGGTGCCGACCACCTTGACGCCCTTGCTCTCGAGATGCCCGGCGATCACGGCGATGGTGGCCACGACGAGCCCGATCAGCGCGCCCGGAATCCGGGCGCTGATCTTCTCCGATCCAGCGGCCAGCGCCAGCACGCCAAGCCCGATCGCCAGCGTGTAGACATTGGTCTGGTCGATCTTCTCGGCGAGCACCCCGAGCTTGTAGAGCGTCGGTCCGTCCGGCGTGGTCACGCCGAGTACGCCCGGCAGTTGCGAGACCAGGATGTGGACCGAAATGCCGGCGAGGAAGCCCACCGTCACCGGCGTCGACAGCAGATTGGCGATCCAGCCGAGCTTGAACAGGCTGCCGGCGATCATGATCACGCCGACCATCAGCGCCAGCGCCATCGCGAACGCCTGATAGTCCGGTGAGCCGGCGGTCGCCATCAGCGCCAGCCCGCCGGCGAAGATCGGCGTGATCGTGGAATCGGCGCCGCAGGAGAGGAAGCGGTTGGCGCCGAACATCGCAAAGCCGAGCGAGCCGGCCATGAAGGCAAAGAAGCCGATTTGTGGCGAGAAGCCGCCGAGGCGCGCGGTCGCCATCTGCTCCGGGATCGCGATCGCCGCCAGCGTCAGTCCCGCGATCAGGTCCCCGGGCAGATTGCCGGGCCGGAAGCCGGCCAGTGAACGGAAGATCGGCCAAGGGGAGTGGGGCGCGGGAGTTTGGGCCATCGGTCTCCGACTCATCTGGCAGCGAAGGGTCGGGAAGTGTCCGCCATTGCGTGGCCAAAAGCCAGCGGCCTCGTACGCTGTGCGGTTGCGAAGCGCGGCGAGACTCTACGGAGCGCGCGGTTCGGTGATCGCCTTGCGGATTGAGGCGAGCGGGGCGGTGTCGTCGAAGGCAACGGTCTCGCCTTGCATCTTCACGCCGAGGTCCTGCCATAGCGCGGCAAGGTCCGGCGTCACCGGCTTTGGCCCCATCTCGTCGTGCAGGTGCGTCAACACCTCGCCGCCGACTGCCTGGTCGGCGGTCGACAGCACGCGGGCGAGCGTCCAGTCCTTTTCGTGGTTGCCGCCGGCGGCCAGCACGCCGCGCATCGCATCCTGCAATCCGAGCCGGTTGCCGCTACGCTTGCGGATCTCGATATCGGCGAGCAGGCAGAACAGCGCGCCGCCCCAATACTTGCGGCCCCAGGTGTCGGTGTTGTCGAGGCCCTGGTCGCCGGCTTGCGGCAGCCCTTTCGGCATGTCGCGCATCATCGCCCGCCAGATCTCCTGCGCGGTGAGGTCGCCGGCCTGCACGCGGGCCACCGGTTCGATGTAGACCGCGAGCCCTTCGGACAGCCAGGCGTAGCGATCGTCGAGATCGGGCAGGGCAGTGTGCACCATCTCGTGCACCATCACCCAGTCCCGCTTCAGGTCGTCTTCGCTCGCCTCGCGGCCGATCAGCACCCGGATCGCAGCACCCCGATAGCCCCAGGTGGTGCCGCCGCGCACCCGCGGGCCGTCGACCGGGACCAGCAACAGGCGCAGCGACTGCACCGGGAAATGTCCATAATAGGTGGAGACGGCCCTCGCCGACGTCTTCACCCAATCGAGAATCTTCTCTTTCGGCAGCGCCATTTCGCCGGGCGCGAAGCCGACATGGATGGTCGCGCCGCCGACCTCGAGGTCGGTCTTCGGCAATTTGTCGAACGCGTCATACGGCATGCGGTCGCCGCGCATGAACTCCGACTGCGCCGCGACATGACACGACGCGATGCCGATGATGATGATCGCGACGAGCATCGCCGCGGCGATCAGGCGATATGTCGGGATGCTCCTCACCGCGCTTCGCCGCCGCTGGCGACCCTCTATCCGTGGACGGACGCTGCCGCCAGAAGTCCTGCCGTGATCCACCCGTGCAGATAGGTCGCGCCACGCACCGCCGCATTGTCGGGATCGTCATAGGTCGCGAGCATCTCGCAGAGCACGCCGAACGGAATGCCAGTGCTGGCTTCGTCCCACATCATCGCTTCCTCGGCGGGCAGCTCGCGGAACATCGGCGTGGTGTCCTGGCGCCAGACCAGGAGGCGCGACGGCTCGGCAAGCGTCTCCGCTTCAGGAGGCGTCTCGTCGTTCTTCAGCGTCATCCAGATCGCGGCTGCATTGGTCGACTGATCGAGCCGGGCCGCGCTCGGATGCGGCTGGAACACCAACCCGTTCCACAGCTCGGGCGCAAATCCCGCCATCGCCTCCAGCGCAAGCACGCTGCCTTCGCGGGCGTCGAAGGCGTCATTCAACGCCTTCTCCAGCGCCGCCAGATCGGCCAGCACCGGATGCTGGCGGTAAGGTTCGGTGGACGTCAGGAAATCCGGCAATCCTTGCGAGAACCAGCGCAGGTTCGGATCCTCGGACGGCCGCGCCTTGACATAGGCGTAGCCCATGTCGTCGAACGTCTCGTCACCGAGATAGCGATGCAGCAGCTCATGGTCGTTGCGGAGAGCCTCGACCAGCCGCGATCCATAGGCATAGCGGTAGACGCCGAACAGCGTCTCGCGCCGCTCCCGCGGGCTGTCGAGGATCTCGCCCAGGATATCGTCGTCGCCGCTCAGGATCGCGTTCTGGAAGGCGCTCTGCTGGCGGGCGAAGTCGCTCATGCCGCAGATGCGCCCGCTGGCAGAACCTGCTCCGCGATGGCGCGGGTCCGCTCGACCTCGCGCAGCAGCTCGTCGAGCGGCGGGATATTGTCGTCGCGCTCGATCATGGTCGAGACGCGGCCGAACCGCTTCAGCGCGGCGACATAGAGGTCCCAGACATCCTCGCATACCGGATGGTCGTGGGTGTCGATGATATGCGTCCCCATGTGGCTGTGGCCGGCCATGTGGAATTGCACCACGCGATCGGCCGGAATGCCGTTCAGGAAGGCCATCGGATCGTAGCCGTGGTTGAAGGCGCTGACATAGACATTGTTGATGTCGAACAACAGCCAGCAGCCGGAACGGCGCGACAGTTCCGAGAGGAATTCCCACTCCGTCATCTCGGAATTGCTGAACTGCACATAGGTCGAGACGTTCTCGAGCACGATGGCACGGCCGAGGAAATCCTGCACCAACTGCACGCGGCTGACGACGTGATCGAGCGCCTCCTTCGTGTAGGGGATCGGCAACAGATCGTGCAGGTTCTTGCCGTGGACGCCGGTCCAGCACAGATGGTCCGACAGCCATTTCGGCTGCACCCGTGTCGCAAGGTCCTTGAGGCCTTGCAGATAAGCGAAGTTCGGCGGCGCGGTGGAGGCGATCGACAGCGACACGCCGTGCATCACCACGGGATAGCGCTCGCAGATCCGGTCGAGGATGCGCAGCGGCTGGCCGCCCGGCAGCATGTAGTTCTCGCTGATCACCTCGAACCAGTCGATCGGCGGGTTGCCGTTCAGTATCTCGTCGTAATGCTGCGCGCGCAGGCCGAGGCCGAAACCGAGGAAGGACGGCTTGACCGATTGCATCGGCCGTTCCCGTTGCGGCGTCGGCGTGTCCGGCAATCGGCTTGCGACGTTCATGGCGTCCCCGCGCTGCTGACGCCGTGACTGCGGCGCCTCGCGTGCAAAACTATCATGGAAACGAGGCCCGGCCTACGCCGGGCCCCGCCTCGATCGATGCAATCAGGCCGGCTCGAACTTGCCCTTGGCGGCGGAGCATTGGTCCTTGGTCATGGACGAGAAGCCCTGACCCTTGCAGGCATTCTGGCCCTTGCAGGCGTGGTTGCCGCCCTTGCAGGCGCTCTGGCCCTTGCAGGCATTGGCGCCGATGCACTTGCCTTCGCCCGCGGCGTGGGACGGCGTCGACACGACGGCGCCGGCGAGGAACAGCGTGGCTGCGGCAGCGGCAAGTGCGGTTCCGGACTTGGTCATCTTCATGAGCGTTTCCTTGTGCACGTTGGTTGAAGAATCGTTGAAAGGTGCGTCGTCCGCCAGATGCGTTCGGCAGGGCTGCACCGAAGAGAACTGCACGATCCGCCCTCGCTATGCGACAGACGGACCCTGCTGTTCGATGAAGAAAGCCCGGTGCGTGAGCCGGGCCTTCCTCGGCGGTCGTCGATGCGATCAGCCCTTGACGAACTTGCCGCCGGTCGCGTTGCACTGCTTCTCCGAGGTCATCGAGAAGCCGGTGCCCTTGCAGGCATTCTGGCCCTTGCAGGAATTGCCGCCGCCCTTGCAGGCGCTCTGGCCCTTGCAGGCGTTGCCGGCCATGCACTTGCCCATGGCGGCGTTCGCGGTCGTCGAGCCGGTCGTGACCACGGCGCCGGCGATGAACAGGGTGGCGGCAGCGGCTGCGAGCGTCGCACCGGACTTGGAATTCAGCTTCATGACGATCTCCTCAATGGTTGTTTGAACGACGACTAATGTGACGCCGTGAGCATCCGATGATCGTTCGACCCCAGACCGCACAACGAATGGTCGGAGAGCCATCAGATCGTGCCGGGACCGGAAGGGCCTGGGACATGAGTGCTCGTCCGAATCCAGCTACGAGGCGTCAGGCGATTTGGTTACAGCGGTTCAAAAGAAAATTTTGTTCTGAGGTGGTCCGGGACCCGATCCATATCAAAAGCCGCGGCGGGCGGAGCATTTCGTTGCGCGCTGCCGATCGCTTCGCTGCATTGCACAGTTCGGATTTTAGTCAGTTTTGCGCCGCGCGCGCCGGCTTCAGCCGGGCCATTTGCGCGACGTTCGCCTTCAGTTCTTCGGCATCGAAGGCCGGGAACGAGCAGATGCGGTTGCTACAGGCAAACGCCGCGGGCTCGCCGAGATCCGGATATTCGACGTCCGGGTTGGGCAGCTTGCCCTCACGCAGATCGAGCCATTCCAGCCGCTTGTAACGGGCGGGCAGCGCGCGCGCGATGGCATGCAGCGCCTGCGCGCGGCCGTCATCCTTGTGTCCGACGATCGTGATGTGCGTCGGCTCGAGCGCGAGTTCGTCGTCGGCGAGCAGCACGCCGGGCAGCGGGCGCGGCATCTCGGTCGACGCGCCGCTGAGATAACGCATCGCGTGCGAGGCCTGCTCGCGCATGCGGTCATCGCCATAGTAGCGATTGAGCAGGTTCAGGAAGCGTGCCACCTGGATCTGGTCGTCGATCAGCTTGGCCGGCTTTGCGAACACACCGGTGTTGCCTTCCGACGTCTTCGAGGTGAAGAAGCCGCCGGCTTCGTCACGGAAGCTCGCGACGAAGTCGCCGGCCTTCGCCGCCGAGGTCAGCCAGTCGCGATCGCCGGTCGCGGCGTAGAGATCGAGAAAGGCCTGGCCCATCGCGACGCTGTCGCCGAGGAACGGTCCGCCGCGATCCTTGTCGCCGTGGCGGAAGCCGCCGTCCGGCAGCGCCCGGTTGGCGAGCACCCATCTGGCTGCTCGCTCGGCGACAGCGAGCGTCTTCGGATCTTTCGTGACGTCATAGAAGGCCGCGAGACCCGAGATGGCCCAGCCATTCTCACGGGCATAGAGATTGGTGTCGATGCGGGGCAGGCCGAGCTTGCGGCGCTCCGCGTCAGGCAGCGCATAGTATGTGTGGCCATCGGTGTCGTGATTGAGATCGGCGTCCTGGCTGACATAGAAGGCGCCGTCCGGGCTCAGCAGGACGCCGGTCAGATAGCGCGCGATGTCGCGCGCCGCCGCGAGATATTTCGGGTCCTTCCACTGCGCATAGGCCTGGCTGTACTGCCGCAGATATTGCGACTGGAACGAGATGATCTTCTCGAAATGCGGATGGGTCCAGGAGCCGGCTTCCGAGTACTGGTACACGCCGCCCCACACCGGATCGATCAGCGCGATGGCGGCGTCGAGGGTCTGCTTCGCCCGCCTGGTGGCCACGGCATCGCCGGTTTCGGCGCGGCTGATTGCCAGGTCGAGGCTGTCGGCGTCGATATATTTCTGGTTCTCGCCCCAGCCGCCGAGCTTGTCATCGTAGGAATCGTCGAAAGTCTTGGTCAGTTCGGCGCGCTGGGCCTTGCTGAGATACGCCGAGGTCGCCGGCTTGACCGCAAAAGCCTCGCCGACCGACGGACCCGGCGACGGATCGTCGATCACGGCCTTGAGCAGCGCCTGCATCCGCTCCGGCTCGATATAGCCCCTGATCTTCGCGATCTCGGTGCCGTCAGGCGCGAACACGATGGTCGCCGGCCAGCCCCAGTCGCCATAGCGGCTGGAGAGGTCCGGATTGGCATCCTGGTCGACGCGAACCGGGAGATATTTTTCCGACAGCAACTCCTGCACTTTCGGATCGGCGTAAGTGGTCTTCTCCATCACATGGCACCAATGGCACCACACCGCTTCGAGATCGAGGATGACGAAGCGCTTCTCGGCCGTGGCCCGTGCGAACAAATCGTGGCTCCAGCCGCTCCATGCGGGCGCCTCCGCCGCAAGCACCGGTGATGAAGTCAGAACGGCAAGGAGGATGGCAAGACGAACCAGTTTCATGGCGGCTCCGGCAAGCGCGAGGTCATCCGAGCTACGCGCCGGCGGGAGCCCGCGGCTCGCGCTGTCACGGAATTGTGAGCCGAACGCTCAGGTCGGCGCCTTCTGGCCGGCCGTCAGGTTGACCAGCATGCGATCCAGCGAGGCGGCGCCGGGACCGGCGATCGCAAGCCACATGAAGGCGGCGAAATAAGTCGCCTCCTCGAAGCCGAGCAGCGTCTCCAGCGAATCGACGTCGCCCCATTTGGCCGACTTGATCGCGACCACCATCACCACCGCGAGCATCGCGGCGGGAATCCGGGTGAACAGGCCGAGGATCAGCATGGCGCCGCCGAAGCATTCGACGCCGGAAACAAAGGGCGTGAGGATGTTCGGGAATGGAATGCCCCAGCCGACGAAATTCTCGGTGACCTGGGCGAGATTGGTGAGCTTGCCCCAGCCGGCCAGCATGAAGGTGTAGCCGACGACGATCCGCATGATCAGCGGTCCGGCCCAGGAAAAATGCGCGGCGATCCGCGCCGGCAGCAGAATCAGCAGGTTGACGATGGAATTCATCGGATACCCCTCCCGAATACGTCGTCCCGCGGCCGGAGCCGGCATTGACGCGCATTTGCGTCAACCGGCGCCGGTCAACAGCTACGGCCGTCTCATGGCAGGAGTTTCGCTGCGGCAGTCCGCTTGTTACGGGCAGCTAGCCGATATTTTGCAATGCCGGGAAAGTCTCCAGCAGCCAGACGCTGACGCCGGACACCGCGCCGGTCAGGAAGCCGATGCCGGTGATCACCATCAGCACGCCCATCACGCGCTCGACGCTGTCGAGATGGCGCTTCATCCGCGCGAACAGCGAGGAGAACTGCTTGACCATGACGGCCGCGAGCAGGAACGGGATGCCGAGCCCGGCGGAATAGACCGCGAGCAGGCCGGCGCCCTTGGTGACCGTGGCCTCCGCGGCGGCGATCGAGAGGATCGCGGCGAGGATCGGGCCGATGCACGGCGTCCAGCCGAACGCGAACGCCAGGCCCATGATGTAGGCGCCCCATAGCCCGATCGGCTTCGGCGCGGTCAGCCGGCCTTCGCGCATCAACAGGCCGATCCGGGTGATGCCGAGGAAGTGCAGGCCCATGATGATGATGACGATGCCGGCCAGGATCGAGAGTTCGGCCGACCAGGCCCGAACCAGTCCGCCGACAAAGGACGCGCTGGCGCCGAGCGCGATGAACACGGTGGAGAAGCCGAGCACGAACATCAGCGCCGCCGTCATCACCGCGCGCTTGGAGGACGCGGTGGCGCCGTCCTGATTGACCTGCTCGATGGTCGCGCCGGTCAAATAGATCAGATAGGGCGGCACCAGCGGCAGCACGCAGGGCGACAGGAAGCTGACTAGGCCGGCGATCAGGGCCGCCGGGATCGAGACGTCGTGCATCAATGAACCTTCGAGGTAACTGTCCTGTCTTGGCGTGTACGCGGCCAACAATCCAGAAGTTTCGTCGGCCCGGCCTTCAACTATGGTCACAGGCCCGTGTCCGGGCCGCACGCGGCGCTTCGCCTGGTGAAACAATCGCGGATATGTTCCGTAATGCTCGTGAAACCGCTGATTGGGACCCCAACGATGCGCATCGGCATCCGCAGCGCCATCTCCGCCCTCGTGCTGGCCTCGATCGTAGTCAGCGCCGTCGGCGTGCATCTGTTGTGGTGGCGCACCGCACAACGGGTCAGCCAGACGCTCGCCAACACCATCAACGACCAGATCGTCTCCGCGGTCGGCGACGAGCTGCAATCGATCACGACCGAGGCGCGGTCGTCGATGACCGCGGTACGGACGCTGCTGACCGAGCAGGTGCTCGACGGCCACGACGCCCGCAAGCGCGAGTTCGTGTTCCTGTCGCAATTGCAGGCGCAGCCGACCATCTCATGGGTTGCGTTCGGCTGGCCGGACGGCTCGTTCTTCGCCGGGCACAAGCTCGGTGAATCCGGCGTCGAGATGCTGACCATCACGCCCGACCGCAAATTGCGCGCCGATCAGTACGATTACGCCGGCAACGACATCAAGCTCAGGAACAGCACCGTCGAGGACAGCAAATTTCGCGTCACCGATCAGCCCTGGTTTCGCGAGGCGATCGCGGCCAGTGACGAGCACTGGTCGACGCTGACCACGCTTCCCCGCGGCGAACGGCTGGCCGCGATGCTGGCGACGCCGATCGACGTCGACGGCAAGCGCAGCGGCGTGCTCGCGATCATCATCGAGCTGACGCGGGTGTCGAATTTCCTGTCGCAGCTCACGGTCGGCAAATCCGCCGGCGCCTTCCTGCTCGATCGCGACGGCGGGGTGATCGCCGCGCCGGATCCGAATGCCGACGAGCTCAACGCGCTGAAGACCGACCATCCGCTGCTGCCGGTCGCGGTCGATGCGATCCGGCAGGCCGGCAGCGCCTACAATCCTGGCGAGGGCGAGGTGTATCGCTCGCAGGTGACGCGCGACGGGCTCGCCTACCAGGCCGTGCTGACGCCGATCTCGTTTCCCGGCTGGTCGCTGGTGACGGTGGTGCCGGAAGCCGAATTCCTCGGCCCGGTGCAGATGACGATCCGCAATCTCCTGATCGGGCTCGCGGCGCTGATCGTTGCCGCCGGGCTGTTGTCGGCCTGGCTGGCGCAGCGCCTGATCGCGGCGCCGCTGATCAAGGTGGTCGGCGAGATCAGGCATGTCGAGCGCTTCGACCTCGACAAGGTCGCACGGCATCCGTCGCGCCTCGCCGAGATCGAGAACCTCTCGGGTGCGATCGGCGACATGGCGCAGGGGCTTGCCGCGTTCCGCAAATACATCCCCGCCGATCTGGTGCGCCGGCTGGTCAGCGACGGCGACGGTGCGCGGCTTGGCGGCGCGGTGCGGCCGATGAGCGTGATGTTCATCGACCTCGCCGGGTTCACCGGCATGTCGGAACGGCTGGGCGACCGCATCATCCCGTTGCTGTCGCGCTATTTCGACGTCGTCTCGGCGGCGATCCAGCAGGACGGCGGCACCATCGACAAGTTCATCGGCGATGCCGTCATGGCATTCTGGGGTGCGCCGGCGGCCAATCCCGACCACGCCGTGGACTGCTGCCGCGCCGCGCTGGCCTGTCAACGCGCGGTCGCGCAGGCCGGCCTCGCCGACGACAGAGGCGATCCGATCACGATCCGCATCGGCATCAATTCCGGGGACATGCTGGTCGGCAATATCGGCTCGGAGGTGCGGCTCAACTACACCGTGATCGGCGATGCCGTGAACATCGCAAGCCGCCTCGAAGGCACCAACAAGGTCTATGGATCGACCATCATCATCGGTCCTGAGACCCGGCGCTTGGCGGGTGATCGCATCGTCGTCCGCGAGCTCGACCGGCTCGCCGTCTATGGCCGCGCCGGCGGGCTCGAGATCTACGAGCTGATCGCGATGGCTGGCGAAGTCGCGGTCGCGCGGGACTGGATCGCGTCTTACCAGGCCGGGCTTGCGGCCTGGCGCGCCGGCGATTTCGCCGCGGCGACGGCTGGCTTCGATACGGCGCAGCAAATGCGCGGCACCGATGCGGCGTCTGCGCTGATGATCGCGCGATGCCGGCATCAGCTCGACAATCCGACCGACGAGGATTGGGACGGTACCACGGTGGCGCGGTCGAAATAGCGGAGTCTGGATCGCAGCTCGTTGCTGATTTTCAGAATCCTCGCTCCCGCCTGTCGAGCCGGACAATGCCTCCGAACAAGCTGTTTGACAGGTTGGATCGAGAGCCATCCTCGTCGTCGTCCGGGCGCACGCCGGGACCCATAACCACCGATGCTGCTTGTTGCGCGATGGCGGAGCAACGAGTCCCGCTCACAACATCCACCGCGGCGTATGGATCCCGGCTTTCGCCGGGAGGACGTTGTGGGGACGACGCGTGCACGCGTCACCGCTTGCGCGCAGGTCTGCTCGGCGGTGTCTCAAACTCCCGGCCGCGAATCCGCACCAGATCATCAGCCGAATGCGTCAACAGCACCACCGTCGCCTGACGCGCCGCGTCGGCATCGCCGGCCACGATCGCGTCCAGCACTGCGCGGTGCTCGATCAGGGCCCGCGGCCGGTGCGAGCCGGGTGCTGCGATGGTGAAGCTCTGGCGTAGCGTGATCTCGAACATCTGCGCGATCGGCCAGAAGAACTCATTGCGGGTCGCGAAATAGATCGACTGATGGAACGCGATGTCGGCCGCGACGAAATCCTCGTTGCTCGCGGCGGCGTCCATGCCGTCGCATCCGGCGCGGATGCGGGCGATGTCGTCGGGCCCGGCATGGATCGCCGCCAGCGCCGCTGCCGCCGGTTCGACCGCGGCGCGCAACTGGAACAGCTTGGCCAGATAGCGATCGATCTCGGCGGTCTCGAGATGCCAGCGCAGCACGTCGGGATCGAGCTGATTCCACTGTTCGGGCGGCCGCACCCGCGTGCCGCTCTTGGGCCGCGACTCGATCAGGCCCTTGCCGGTCAGGGTGCGCATCGCCTCGCGCACCACGGTGCGGCTGACAGCCATCATCTCGCAGATCTGCATTTCCGGCGGCAGCGTCTCGCCGATGCCGATCTCGCCGCGCACGATGCTGCCGCCGACGCGGTCGGTGACCTGGCTGTGCACGCTGCGGCGCAACGCGTTGGACGTCTGGAACATCGGAGGCCTCGCTGGGGTTGCAGCTGCGCCGCGGAGCCGCGCTCTTGCACAACCGCATTCGATTTGTCATACATTATGACAAAAGGTCTGCCAAGCTCGCGCCCAGCCAGTGTCGCGGCCACAACAACGATCTGTTCCTGGGGAGGAGCACCATCATGACCTCGACGCGCGTCAGCCGCCGCCTTGTGTTGCGGTCTTCGGTCCTATCGGCGGCGTGGTTCGCCGCCGCACCCGCCATCATCGGCCGCGCCGAGGCCGCGGCCATGAAGATGCGGTGCTCGTCGTCGCTGCCCAACGATCCGAAATACGCCAACGGCCGCGTCTACTACGACAACCTCGTCAAGAGCCTGAAGGCGAACGGGCTTGGCGAGCAGATCGACGTCACCTTTTTTCCCGACAACCAGCTCGGCCAGGAGATCGACGTCATCAACTCGGTGAAGCTCGGGGTGATCGACCTGATGGTCTCGGGCTCGTCGATCTCGGCCAATCTGGTGCCGCTGGTCGGCACCTTCGACCTCGGCTACCTCTTCACCAGCTATCAGCAGCAGACCAAGGCGTTCGACGCCGGCGCGGCGAAGCCGATCGAAGCCGCGCTGCTGAAGGGCGCCAACATCCACATCATCGGCTGGGCCTATAATTTCGGCGCGCGCAGCGTGCTGGCGAAGAAGCCGGTGAAGACGCCGGAAGATCTCGCGGGGCTAAAGATCCGCACGCTGCCCAATCCGATCATCACCGAATGCCTGCGCCTGATGGGCGCCGCGGCGACGCCGCTGGCGTTCGGCGAGATCTACACCGCGCTACAGGCGGGAGTGCTCGACGGTCTCGAGCACGATCCGCCGACCATCCTCGCCAGCAAGTTCTACGAGACCGCGAAGCATTACGCGCTGACCCAGCACATCTTCTCGCCGCTCGCGGTCTATTTCAGCGATACCACCTTCAACCGCATGGACCCGAAGCTGCGCGAAGGCTTCCTCGACGCGGCGAACAAGGCGGCGATCGAGACCCGCGCGCACGGCCTGGCGGTGGAGAAGGAGGCGCTGGCGACCTTGGTCGAAAAGGGCGTCACGGTCGTCGAATGCGACAAGGAGGCGTTTCGCAAGCGCGTGTTGCCGCAGACCGACAATTTCATCAAGGCGCGGCCCGAGGCCAAGGCCGTGGTCGACCTGATCCGCGCCACCCAGGCCTGAGGCCGGCATATGTCAGTCACCGCAATCGCGACAGACCGCAGCGGTGATCGGATCACGGCGCCGCTGCTCGTGGTCAGTGACGCGATCGCCGCGATCCTGCTCGCCGCCGATCTCGTGGTGGTCTGTGTCTCGGTGCTGGCCCGCTTCCTGTTCAACGCGCCGGTCGAATGGTCCGATGACGTCGCCCGCGGCCTGATGGTCGGGTCGAGCTTCTTCGGCGCGGCCAGCGCGCTGGCCCGCAGCGAGAATCTCGGCGTCGCCTTCTTCGTCGACATGCTGCCGCCGGGCGTGCGGCGGATCGTCGACGCGGTCGGTGCGCTGCTCGTCGCCATCATCGCCGCCTACGTCGCATTCAATGCCATCAAGATGGGCTGGCTGACCACCGGCCAGACCTCCGGCTCCGGGCTGCCGCTGGAGTGGACGTTCTATCCGATGGGCGTCGGCGCCGCGTTCATGACGATCTTCGCCGTCGAGACGTTCTGCGGCCGTCCGTTGCGCGACATGCTGGCCGGCATCGTTGCCACCGCCGTGATCGTCGCGCTCTATCTGGCCTGGGACGCGCTTGCGCCCTCGTCGGTGCCGTCGTCGCAGGCGCTGATGCTGGTCGGCTTCTTCCTGACGCTGTTCGGTGGATTGCCGATCGGCTTCGCGCTGGCGCTGGCGGCGCTGATCTTCATCTGGGTGGAGGGCACGCTGCCCGGCGTGATCTTCGCCCAGCAGATGGCGCGCGGCATCGACAATTTCGTGCTGCTGGCGATCCCGTTCTTCATCCTGGTCGGCTACCTGATGGAAGCCAACGGCATGTCGGTGCGGCTGATCGAACTGCTGCAACGTGCGGTCGGGCGGATGCGCGGCGGGCTCAACGTCGTGATGGTGATGTCGATGGTGCTGTTCTCCGGCATCTCGGGCTCCAAGATGGCCGACGTCGCCGCCGTCGGTTCGGTGCTGATCCCGGCCGCACGCCGCTCGCGACAGAATCCCGGCGGGGCGGTGGCGCTGCTCGCGGCCTCCGCGGTCATGGCGGAGACCATTCCGCCCTGCATCAACCTGATCATCCTCGGCTTCGTCGCCAACCTCTCGATCGGCGGCCTGTTCGTCGCCGGCATGCTGCCGGCCGCGCTGATGGCGCTGGCGCTGATCGCGGTGTCGATCATCTTCGGCAAGCGTCCCGAGCCGACCGGCGAAGCCGAGCCACGGGCGGCGGTATCGGGTTTGTGGACTGGCGCGATCGCCTCGGTCGGACTGATCTTCATGATCTTCTTCGGCTTCAAGAGCGGCTTTGCCACCGCGACCGAGATCTCGGCCTTCGCCGCGGTCTACGCCATTGCCGTCGGCAGCCTGCTGTTCCGCGAACTCGGCGTGAAAAGTCTCGCGCATTGCTTCGTGCAATCGGCCGTGCGATCCGGGCTGGTGCTGTTCATCGTGGCCGCGGCGCAGTCGCTCGCCTTCATCCTGACCCTGCAACAGGTGCCGCACGCGGTCGGCGAGCTCATGCTGGCGATCTCTGGCAGCCACGGCGTCTGGCTGTTCATGCTGCTGTCGATCCTGGTGCTGGTGGTGATGGGCTCGGTGCTGGAAGGCGCCGCGGCGCTGATCATCTTCGGGCCGCTGCTGCTGCCGGTCGCCGTCAAGCTCGGCATCGATCCGCTGCATTTCGGCGTCGTGCTGGTCATCGCGATGGGGCTCGGGCTGTTCGCGCCGCCGCTCGGACTTGGGCTCTATGGCGCTTGCCTGATCGGCAAGGTGCCGATCGAGCAGACCATCAAGCCGATCGCAGGCTATCTGGGCCTGCTGTTGCTGTGCCTCCTGGTGATCGCCTTCGTGCCCGCCATCAGCACCGCGCTGCCGCATGCGCTGGGCTATTAGGGAGACGATCGTGAAGGTCCTGCTCGCCCATACCCCGCAGATGCGCCGCGACTATTACGGCGAGCGCAGCCTGAACGGCCTGCGCGCGGTTGCCGACGTCAGGCTGCATGAGGGCGACATTGCTCTCGACGCTGCCGCCCTGGTGACGGCGGCGGAAGACGTCGACATCATCCTCGCCGATCGCATGACCGCGGGTCCCGGTGAAATCTTCCCGCGCTTGCCGAAGCTCCGTGCCTTCGTGCGCTGCGCCGTTGACATCCGCAACATCGATGTCGCAGCGGCATCCGCCGCCGGCGTGCTGGTGACGCAGGCGAGTGCCGGCTTCATCCAGTCGGTCGCCGAACTCGCGCTCGGCTTCATGGTCGACCTGTCGCGCGGCGTCTCGCGCGCGGCTGCCGACTACCATGCGGGCCGCAGGCCCGGGGTCGTGATGGGCCGGCAACTTGCTGGCAGCAGCATCGGCATCATCGGCTACGGCAGCATCGGCCGCGAGCTCGCGCGCATCGCCAAAGCGCTCGGCATGGACGTGCTGGTCGCCGATCCCTTCGTCACCATCGACGACGCGGCGATCGAGCATCTGCCGCTCGATGATCTGCTGGCGCGGGCGGACTACGTCGTCTGCCTTGCGATCGCCACCGAGGTGACCGAGAACCTGATCGGGCAGGCGGCGCTGGCGCGGATGCAGCGACACGCGTTCTTCATCAACCTGTCGCGCGGCAATCTCGTCGATGAGGCCGCGCTGGCCGCGGCGCTGCGCGACAATCGCATCGCTGGTGCGGCGATGGATGTCGGCCGTGCGCTTGACCAGATGCCGACGCCGGAGCTTGCGAAGCTCGATAACGTGATTGCGACGCCGCATGTCGGTGGCCTGACGCCGCAGGCGATCGAGCATCAATCGTCGGAGACCGTGCGGCAGGTCGCCACGATCGTCGCCGGCAAGCTTCCCGTCGGTGCCGTCAATGCTGCTCGCTGGACCCGGCGGCCGTAAGTCATCCACGCCGCCATCCTGATCGCGTCGACCGGCGCGCCAGCTCCACTCTGTTGCCGAAAGGTCACGAGCACCGACGATGCGACGCTTCGTCACTGCGCTGTCATGCCCAGATGATTGTTTCTCGATGTTTCCGGGGGCGGAAATTGTTTCTGAGGGGGCAGGGCCATGCGTGTCGCAAAATTATCGTCTGTGGTTGCCGTTCTGGCGGCGACATCGTCGTCGCACTCGGCCAACGCGCAGACGCAGACCGTCGCGACGCCGCTGAATGCCAATGCGATCAACCTGCTGATGCCGTTCAGCACGCTGCTTGGCACCACCACGATCTCGCAGAACCTGACCACGGCGATCTCGATCAACAACAATGCGACCGCCGCGCAGCGGGCGCAGGCGCTGATCGACAACACGATCACGACCGACAACGGCGTCGTGCTGTCCGACGGCCTCGGCACCAAGTTGAATGCGATCTGGCGGGCCAACAACAGCCAGGCGGCGAACGGCACCACGACCACGTTCTCGCCCAATCTGCTGACCCTGCTTCGCCAGATGAACGCGATCTCGCAGGACGACTCCGGCAAGGCGAAGAACTTCTTCGCGGACGGCTCGGCGAACGGCACGGTGTTCGTCAGCAACGCCAATCTAGCGCTCGGCAAGACGGCGACCTCGAACACCCCGATCGTCGGAATCTCGTTGCCCTCGAACGGCGTCTTCGACGTCTACGACAAGGCCTATGCGCCGATCGTCCAGCCGAACCGGACCGGCGATGCCCGCCCGTTCCAGGTCAATCCGGCCACCATCGCTGCTTTCAGCGGTGTGGACTACTTCGGCAATCCGACCTCGAACACGGCGATCATGGGTACCAACACCGCCAACAGCGGTTCGGGCCTGTTTGCCAACGCGTCGTTCCCGAGCGGCCACACCACCTTTGCCTACACGACGTCGCTGCTGATGGCGATGCTGGTGCCAGAGCGATACGGGCAGATGCTGACGCGGGCGTCGGAATACGGCAACAGCCGCATCGTCCTCGGCGTGCACTATCCGCTCGACATCATCGCCGGGCGTGTGCTCGCAAGCTACGACGTGGCGCAGATGCTCAATAACAACCCGGCCTATGTCAACGCCACGGTCAACGGCGTGTTCGGCATCGGCAACGTCACCACGACGAGCAACTTCCAGACCGTGTTCAACGCGGCGCGGACCGATGTGCGCAACCTGCTGCAAGCCGGCTGCGGCACCGACATCGCGACCTGCGTCGCCAGCGGAGCGCCGGACCGCTTCAGCAATCTGGCCCAGGACAAGGCCGACTACACCGCGCGGCTGACCTACGGCCTGCCGACGCTGTCGTTCACCCAGGCGCCGCGGGAAGCCGCGCCGGCCGGCGGGCCCGACGCCTCGATCCTGCTCGCGACCGTCTATGGCGGCGACTCCGCGGCGGCCAAGGCGATCACGCCTTCCGGCGGCATGCTCGGCAGCCTCTCCACCAACACCATCAACCAGATCCTGGTGAACACCGAGACCAATGCGATCGCGCCCTTCTACGGCACCGCGCTGAGCTACTGGGCGCGTCTCGACCTGGTCTCGGCCGCAACCTATTTCCAGGGTGTCACCGGCACGCTCAGCCTGGCTTCGAGCGACGTCGTCACCACCAATGTCACGGTCGCCAATGGTGGTACGTTGGGCGGCACCGGTACCGTGGCGGCGACCACGGTGCAGAGCGGCGGCGCGCTGCAAGGCGGCAGCAACGGGCAGGGTACGCTGAAGATCAACGGCAGCCTCGCGTTCCAGTCCGGCGCGCTCTACCTCGTGCAGGCGACGGCGACATCGATCGGTTCCACCAGCGTCACCGGCACCGCGACCCTGACCGGCGCCGGCGTGCAGGTTGCCTCTCCGACCAACAGCTTCAAGTTCAACCAGGTGCAGACCATCCTGACCGCCGCCGGGCTGAACGGCACCACCTTCTCGTCGCTGACGCTGCCGGCCGGCATCGTCGGCTCGCTCGGCTACACCGCCAACGCCGTGACGCTGACAATGAATTCGAGCCTGGGCCAGATCAACGGCCTCAACGTCAACCAGAAGTCAGTCGCGAATGCGCTCGACAGCGCCTTCAATGGCGGCGCCGCCACCGGCACGCTGAGCGCCATCTTCAACGGCAACGTTGCCCAGAACCTCCAGCAGGCGGCAGGCGAGAGCGCAACCGGCGCGCAGCAGACCACGTTCAACGCGATGAGCCAGTTCATGAGCGTGATGACCGATCCGAATCTCGACGGCCGCGGCGCGCCGGCAGTTCCGGTCGGGGCTTCGCAATATGCTGCCGACGACGGCGATGCGCTGGCCTATGCGTCGGGCGGCAAGCGGCGGTCGCAGGGGGAGCGCGACGCCTATGCCGCGATCTATCGCAAGGCGCCGCCGCTCGCCGTCTACGAACCGCGCTGGAGCGTCTGGGCGGCCGGCTTCGGCGGCTCGCAGAGCACCGACGGCAGCGCCACGCTCGGCAGCAACTCCACGACCAGCAGCATCTACGGCACAGCCGTCGGCGCCGACTATCGCATCTCGCCGAACACCCTCGCGGGCTTCGCGCTGGCCGGCGGCGGCACCACCTTCTCGGTCGCGAACGCGCTGGGCAACGGCCGTTCCGACCTGTTCCAGGCCGGCGCCTTCATCCGTCATTTCGAGGGCCCCGCCTACATCACCGCGGCTCTCGCCTATGGCTGGCAGGACATCACCACCAACCGCACGGTCACGATCGCGGGCCTCGACCAGTTGCGCGCCAATTTCAACGCCAATGCCTGGTCGGGCCGTCTCGAGGGCGGTTATCGCTACGCAACGCCGTGGATGGGGGTCACGCCCTATGCCGCGGGCCAGTTCACCACCTTCGATCTGCCGGCCTATGCCGAGCAGGTGATTACGGGAACGAACGCTTTCGCGCAGGCCTACAACGCGAAGACCGTGACGGCGACCCGCAGCGAGCTCGGTCTGCGCACCGACAAGTCCTTCCTGGTGCAGGATGGCATCCTGACCCTGCGCGGCCGTGCCGCCTGGGCGCATGATTTCAACACCGATCGCACCGTCGCCGCCGCGTTCCAAACGCTCCCCGGCGCCTCCTTCGTCGTCAACGGTGCGAAGCCGGCCTCGGACCTTGCGCTTGTCACCGGCTCGGCCGAGATGAAATGGCGCAACGGCTTCTCGGTTGCGGCGACCTTCGAGGGCGAATTCTCCGACATCACGACGAGCTACGCCGGCAAGGGCGTCGTTCGCTACTCCTGGTGATCGCGACACAGGCACGTCCTCAATCAGCGCGAGCAGGCATGAGGCCTCCGGCGATGAGCCGTCCGGGGGCCTTTCGCACGTCTGCGGGATGCGCGCCATAAGGGCTGGACAAGCCCTTCGCATCCGGCTCAAACTTGCATTTACGAAACCGCGGCCGCTGAGCGCGCGGACAATGAACGAACGGACGTTCCGCATCCGAACGACGGACGCCGCAAAGAGGGAGTGTGCATCACATGGCCGTTTCACGCCGTGACGTCTTGTTGGGCAGCGCAGGCGCATTGGGCGCCGCATCATTCTCCCTTCCAGCTCCAGCGATTGCCCAGTCGGAACCGATCAAGATCGGCTGTCTCGCGGCAATCACCGGGCCGAGCTCGGCGCCGACCGTCGGTTTCAACCGCGGCGTCAACTTCGCCGTCGACGCCATCAACGGCGCCGGCGGCGTCAAGGGCCGCAAGATCGAGCTCGTGATGCGCGACACCCAGGGCGACCCGACCAAGGCCGTCAACGCCACCCAGGAGCTGATCAGCCAGGCCAAGGTCCATGCGATCTGGGGACCGCTGAATTCGGGCGAGGCGCTGGCGACGACGCCGATCATGGCGCGCGCCAAGATGCCGGATCTGCACCCCTGCGTGGTCGAGACCCTGATCGATCCGGTGAAGTACCCCAACGCGTTCCGCATCGCGCCGTCGAACAGTCAGTGGGACGATGCCGTGCGCAATTATTGCCTCAAGATCCTCAAGGTGAAGAAGGTCGCGGTGATCGGCGACACCACGGGCTATGGCGTCACCGCGGTCGGCGCCTCCGTCGCGGCGTTCAAGAAGGACGGCGCCGAGGTGGCCTATCAGGCCAATATCGACGCCACCCAGCCCGACATGACGCCGGACATGCTGCGCGCCAAGAACGCCGGTGCCGAGGCGATCGTGGTGTGGAGCGTCTCGACCGGCATGGAGGCGCGCATGTTCAACACCCGCGCCGCGATGAACTGGGACGTGCCCTTCGTCGGCCATCCCTCGATGGCGTCGGGCGAACTCGCGAGCCTGGTCGCCAAGCCGGAGAACTGGAAGAAGGTCTATGCGATCGGCTACAAGAGTTGCAGCTACGACAGCGCCGGCAAGCTGCCGCCGAAGAGCGAGGACCTGGTTGCGCGCCTGACCAAGGCCAATGTCGCGCTGAACGATACGCTGCTGTGGTGGGTCGCCGGCGGCATCGACTGCATCGAGCTGATCGCCAAGGCGGTCGCGGAGAGTGGCTCGACCGACAGCGCCGGGATCATCAAGTACTGGAACTCGCTCTCGACCTATCCCGGCTATTTCGGCAATTACCGCTTCTCGCCGACCGAGCATAACGGCTACCTGACCGAAGAAATCGTGATGTCGGAATCGAGCACGGCGAAGAACGGCACCTTCGCGCTGGCGCCGGGGTACACGTAGAAGAGCGGGGCGCAGCCGATGCTGGCCTCGATGCTCACCTCGATTCTTGCATCCGGTCTCGCGGCGGGCGCGATCTACGCGCTGGTCGGCGTCACCTACAACACGATGTTCTCGACCTCGCGGGTGATGAGCTTCACCGCCGGCCAGCTTGCGATGCTGGGCGGGGTGTTCGGCTCGATGTTCACGCTGAAGCTCGGCCTCCCGATCGCCATCGGCTTCGTGCTGACGCTGCTCTGCTGCGCCATGATCGGGATCATCACCGAATTCGTCGCGGTGCGGCCGGTGCTCAAGAGCCTCGACCAGCACCTCTACGTGCTCTCCACCCTGGCGGTCGCGCTGATGATCCAGCAGGTCACCGCGATCAAATGGGGCACCGAGCCGCAGCCGTTCCCGCGCATCGTTGGATTCGGCGAGGGCGTGCTGGACGAGAAATTCTGGCTGCCGGTGGTGGCCTGCGCGATCACCATCATTGGCCTCGAATACCTCTACCGCCGTACCCTGGTCGGCCGCGCCTTCCTGGCCATCGCGGAGGACAATTTCGCGGCGCGGGCACTCGGCCTGCCGGAGCGCAATCTGCGCGTCGCGAGCTACGCGCTCGCCGGTGTGGTCGGCGGCATCGCCGGATTTTCCGGCGGGCAGCTGCTGCTCGCTTTCTTCGCCAACGGCGCGCTGCTCAATTTCTACGGCTTCGTGCCGGTGGCGCTCGGCGGGCTCGGCAACAACAGGGGCGCGATCATCGGCGGTTTGGCGCTCGGCCTGTTCCAGCAGGCGGCGAACTTCCTGGTCGGCGGCATTTTCTCCTCGGTCGCGGTGTTTACGCTGTTCATCGTGGTGCTGCTCGCCGCGCCGCAAGGGCTGTTCGGCAGCTCGACCGCGCGGAGAGTGTGATGACGGCGGTCGCCACCACTCAGCCACAGACCGCAAGCGGCGCATGGCGCGCGACGCTGCCGCACATCCTGCCATTCGTCGGCATCTTGCTGGCTGCCGTGCTGCTGCCCTTCGTCAGCAACGATTACTGGGTGCTGATCGGCACCCGGATGGCGATCTACTGGGTGCTGGTGTCGGGGCTGAATCTGGTGGTCGGTTTTGCCGGCCATCTTGCGATCGGCTATGTCGCGCTATTGACGCTCGGCGCCTACGCGACCAGCGTGCTGGTCGCCGGCAATGTGATGCCGGCAATTCCGGTGTTTGCGGCGCTGCCGATCGCCGGCCTGATCGGCGCGGTGTTCGGCGTGATCGTCGGCCTGCCGGCCTTGCGCCTGCGCACCTTCTATTTTGCGATGTCGACGCTCGGCTTTGCGACCATCGTGACCCAGATCGCGCTGGCCTGGCAAAGCGTGACCGGCGGCGGCATCGGCATCGCCGGTCCCGAATTCCCGGCGCCGTTCAACACGCCGTGGGGATTCTACGCTCTCTGTATCGGCTTCGCGGTCGTCACCACCTGGATGAGCGCCAACGTCGCGCGCAGCCGGTTCGGCCGCGCCCTGATCGCGGTGCGTGACGCCGAGGTCGCGGCCGAGGCCAGCGGCATCTCCAAGCCGAACATGCTGATCGCGATCTTCCTGTTCGCGGGTGCGTTGGCGGCGATCGCCGGCGGCCTGTTCGCCACCTTGCAGACCTACATCACGCCAGACGCCTTCACCTTCGATCTGTCGGTGTTGTTCTTCATCGCGGTCCTGATCGGCGGTCGCGGCTCGATCCTGGGGCCGATGCTCGGCACCATCATCCTGACCATCCTGCCCGAGATCGCGGCGCCGCTCGCGGCCTGGTCGACCTTCCTCTACGCGGTGCTGCTGCTTGTGATCGTGCTGGTGATGCCGGGCGGCATCGCGGCGCTGCTCGACTTCCGCAACCGCCGTCCGCTCGCCAGCAATCGGGCCATCGTGCCGCGCCCGGCCGCGCTCGCCGAGATCGTGCGCCGGCGCGATGGCGGCAAGGCGCTGCAACTGCGTGGCATTGCGCTGAGCTTCGGCAATGTGAAGGCGATCGACGGCCTCGACCTCGACGTCGCGCCGGGCCAGATCCACGGTCTGATCGGCCCGAACGGCAGCGGCAAGACCACCACGCTGAACGTGATCTCGGGCTATTACGCCGCCAAGGCCGGCACCATGACGCTCGGCGACCAAGTGTTGGCCGCGGGCCAGCCCGTCAAGCGGGCAGCGTGCGGCATCGCGCGCACCTTCCAGACCCCGCGCGTGATCGGCGAGGCCTCGGTGCTGGAGAACGTCATGATCGGCGGCTCGATCGAGGGCAGGGCGAATTTCGTCGAGGCGATGCTCGCGCTGCCGCGCAACGGCGTCGACGAACGGCTGCTCGCCGCCAAGGCGCGGGCGCTGCTCGGTGTCGTTGGCCTCGAAGCACTCGCCGATGTGCGCGCCGATCGTTTGCAGCACAGCGAGCTGCGTTTCATCGAGATCGCACGGGCATTGATGCTCGATCCGGACTTCCTGCTGCTGGATGAACCCGCCGCGGGCCTCTCCAATGACGAGATCGGGCGGCTCGCCACCTTGATCAAGGCGGTGTGCGGCCGCGGCACGGGCGTGCTGCTGGTCGAGCATCATGCCGACCTGATTTTCGACATCTGCCACCAGGTCACCGTGCTCAATCTCGGCCGTACGCTGGCGGCGGGAACGCCGGCCGAGATCCGTGTGCACAAGGAGGTGGTGAGTGCCTACCTCGGTGGCTGAACCTCTGCTCAACGTGAGCGCGCTGGAGTCCGGCTACGGCAAGATCCGGGTGCTGCACGGCATCGACATGACGATCGCCGCCGGCGAGGTGGTGGCGCTGCTCGGTCCCAACGGGGCCGGCAAGACCACGCTGCTGCGCGCGATGTCGGGACTGTTGCCCGTCACCGCCGGGCGGGTCCGGTTCGGCGGCCATGACATGACCAACACCACGCCGCGCGATACCGCGCGTGCCGGGCTCGTGCATGTGATCGAGGGCCATCGGGTGTTCACGCAGATCTCGGTCACCGACAATCTGCTGCTCGCCGGCTACGACCTGCCGCGTGGCGAACGCGCCGCGCGCATCGAGGAAGCCTTGTCGTTCTTCCCCGAGATCGCCGAGAAGCGACATGAGCGCGGCGGCGCGCTGTCGGGCGGACAGCAGCAGATGTTGACGGTGGCGCAAGGGCTGGTCCGCCGGCCGCGGCTGTTGATGCTCGACGAGCCCTCGGCGGGATTGTCGCCGGTGCTGGTGGACCGGGTCCTCAATGTGATCGGCCGCCTGCGCGCGCAAGGCACGTCCGTGCTGCTGGTCGAGCAATTGCTGGAGAAGGCGCTGGCATGTGCCGACCGGGTCTACGCGCTGGTGCAGGGCGCGATCGCGCTGGAAGCGCCGACCGGAGAGGGCGATCTCGCACACCGGCTCGAGCGCGCCTATTTCGGCCATGAGAGCCACGCGCTGGGCGGCTGATGGCAAGCGCAGGCATCGACAGTTCAATTCAGGTCTGACACAAGGTGATCATGCGGCTTCCATTCTTCTACGGCTGGGTCATCGTCGCGGTGACGTTCGTCACCATGGCGATCGGGGTCAACGCACGAACTGCGTTCTCGCTGTTCTATCCGCCGATCATCTCCGAGTTCGGCTGGGAGCGCGGTATCACGGCCGGCGCATTCTCGTTCGGCTTCGTCGCCTCGGCGATCGCCAGCCCGCTGATCGGCCGGCTGATGGATCGCCGCGGGCCGCGCGCGGTGATGGAGCTGGGCGTCCTGCTGATGGGATCGGGCCTGCTGCTGGCGCCGCTGACCACGCAACCCTGGCACCTCTATCTCACCATCGGCGTGCTGGTCGGCTCCGGCAGCGTCTGCCTCGGCTATTCCGGCCAGTCGCTGTTCGTGCCGAACTGGTTCATCCGCCGCCGTGGCCTTGCGATCGGGCTCGCCTTCGCCGGCGTCGGCATCGGCTCGGTGACGCTGCTGCCTTGGGTCCAGCACATGATCGAGCACACCGGCTGGCGCACCGCCTGCACCGCGATGGGGATCATGGTGCTCGTCGTGCTCGCGCCGATCAACCTGCTGCTGCACAAGCGGCCGGAGGACATCGGCCTACAGCCGGACGGCGATGCGGCGCCGACCGCCACGTCGGCGAAACCGGCATCGAACATCGTCGATCCCGCGTGGGCCGGCACCGACTGGACGCTGCCGCGCGCGCTGCGCACCGCGCGGTTCTGGTGGATCGCGACCGGCTATTTCTGCGGCCTGTACATCTGGTACGCGGTGCAGGTGCACCAGACCAAATTCCTGCTCGACATCGGCTTCAGCTCCAATGTCGGCGTCTGGGCGCTTGGCGTCGTCAGCCTGCTCGGGATTCCCGGCCAGATCTGGCTCGGGCATCTCTCCGATCGCATCGGCCGAGAATGGGTGTGGGCGATCTCGTGCTTCGGCTTCGTGATCTGCTTCGCCGCGCTGGCGGCGCTGAAGTACTGGCCGAGCATGGCGCTGATCTATCTGATGGTGTTCACCCAGGGCGCGCTCGGCTATGGCCTGACATCGGTGATGGGACCGGTGGTGCTCGAGATCTTCCAGGGCAAGCATTACGGCAGCATTTTCGGCACCGTGATGCTGGCCGCGCTCGCCGGCGGTGCCGCCGGCCCCTGGATCACCGGCCAGCTCTATGACCTGTCGGGCAGCTATACCAGTGCGTTCCTGCTCGGCATTGTCGTCAGCCTGCTGTCGGCATTCGCGATCTGGCAGGCGTCGCCGCGCAAGGTCCGCGCCGTCGCCGGTCAGATGCACAAGGTCGCGAGCGCCGCCTAAAGCATGATCATGACAACAAGCTAAGCGCGATGGTGATTCAATCCAATCGCATCGCGCTTCGAGAGATCAGGCGGATGACACGCCGATCGCGCGTTGCAGGTCGGTGATCGCGCGCAGGCAGCTGTCGGCGGGCGTGGTCTCCGGGTCGATCAGCCGGTGCAGGCGGAAGCCGTCTTCCAGTGCCAGCACGATCGCGCCGGTCCACTCCGGATTGAGTCTGGCGTTCCGTCCGCTGCTCCGTTGCGCGGTCTCGACGATGTCGGCGATCAGCTTGCGCCGCGCGCGCAGGCGCTTGGCGAGTTCCGGGCGACGCTTCTCGGCGCGCGCCACGAACAGGATCATCTCCATGTGCAGCAGCGGGGAGCGGCCGAGCGGATCCTGCCGGCTGCGATCGGCGGTGCGCAATGCTTCCAGGAAGTCGGGCAGGTTGCTGTGCCTGGCGAGCAGATCGAGATTGCGCCGGATCGATTGCTCGACGTGATCCTCGAGCATCGCGATGATCAGCTCGTCCTTGCTCTTGAAGTTCGAATAGAACGCGCCGCGGGTGAAGCCCGCCGCCGCCGCGATCGTCTCGATGCTGGCGCCGCCGATGCCCTGTTCCTCGAACACCCGCGCCGCCGCCTCGAACAGCTTCTCGCAGGTGTCGTCGCGTGTCGGTCTGGTTCGAACCCTTGACATCGGCGCATTTTAGGGCAGAATGCAACTCGATACAAGAGTGTATCGAGTTGCATTGAGAAAACCAGAACGGCCGTACCCGTGTCGGTGCGGTCTTGAGGATGACACCAAGGCGCGCCAGGGTGCAGGCACCGGGCGCAGCGAGCGAACGAGGTCACCATGAACGAGCAAGTTCAGCCGGCGAGCAGCGAGCCGCTTTTCAATCCACTGGCCCCCGAATTCATCCGCAATCCCTATCCGTATTACGAGCGGATGCGGCGCCTTGACCCGATGCATGTCAATGCGCACGGCGCTTTCGTCGCGAGCCGGCACGCCGAGGCGAGCCTCGTGCTGCGCGACAAGCGGTTCGGCAAGGACTATGTCGAACGCTCGATCCGCCGCTACGGTCCCAAGATCATGGACGAGCCGGTGATGCGCAGCATGGGCCACTGGATGTTGCAGCAGGACCCGCCGGATCATACCCGCCTGCGCGGCCTCGTCGTCAAGGCGTTCACCGCGCGCCGGGTCGAGGACATGCGCCCGCGCATCCAGCACGTCGTCGACGAGACGCTCGACCGCATCATTCCGCAAGGCAAGATGGACCTGATCGAGGATTTCGCGTTCCGCCTGCCGGTGACGATCATCTGCGATATGCTCGGCATCCCCGAGGAGCATCGTGAGGCGTTCTACAACGGCTCGCGCGACGGCGGCCGCCTGCTCGAGCCGGTGCCGATGACGCCGGAGGAGATCAAGCAGGGCAACGCCGGCAACGCGATGGCGGCGATGTATTTCCACCAGCTGTTCGAGTTGCGCCGCAAGCAGCCCGGCGACGACCTGACCACGCAATTGGTGCAGGCCGAGGAGGACGGTCAGAAGCTCACCAACGAGGAACTCACCGCCAACATCATCCTGTTGTTCGGTGCCGGTCACGAGACGACCGTCAACCTGATCGGCAACGGTCTGCTCGCGCTCCATCGCAATCCCGATCAGCTTGCGCTGTTGCAGGCCAATCCCGGCCTCATCACCAATGCGATCGAGGAGTTCCTGCGCTACGATTCCTCGGTGCAGCTGACCGGCCGCGTCGCGCTGGAGGATATCGAGGACCTCGGCGGCAAGCGCATCCCGAAGGGCGAGAGCGTGCTGTGTCTGCTGGGCTCGGCCAATCACGACGAGGCGGTCTATCCCGATCATCCCGAGCGGCTCGACATCCAGCGGCCGAACGTCAGGCCACTGTCGTTCGGCGGCGGCATCCACTTCTGCCTGGGTGCCCAGTTGGCACGGATCGAGGCCGAAATCGCGATCTCGACGCTGCTGCGCCGGATCCCCGACCTGCGGCTCGATGACGCGGAAAATCCGGAGTGGCGGCCGACCTTCGTGCTGCGCGGCCTGAAGCGGCTCCCGGCAAGCTGGTGACTGCTGAAACTCGCGGCAGGGCGGTGATCCTGCCGCGACGGCCGGCGTGCACGCACGCTTGGACGGAAAATCGGTCTTACGTGACGCCGCGGCGGTAAAGCCGCTGTGACTTCGCCATACTTGTCTCTATATTTGGGCTGCTCCGGCCTGGTTTCAGCCAAAGGGGTTCGGCATCGACAGGCTGCCGCGGAGCGGGCTCAAAGGGAGACACCGTGCAGACGACGCTGCTCGGGCTGGCAATCGCCTTCATTCTTGCGCTGGTCGCCGCGCTGGTCGGTCCGTATTTCGTTGACTGGAACCAGTTCAGGCCGCAGTTCGAGGCCGAGGCGACCAAGATCATCGGGGCGCCGGTCCGCGTCGCCGGCAATCTTGACGCGCGCCTGTTGCCTGCGCCCTCGCTGCGGTTGAAAACCGTCACCGTCGGCGGCGCCAGCGAGATGGGCAAGGTCCGCGCCGCCGATCTCGACGTCGAGTTCAGCCTCAGCTCGCTGATGCGCGGCGAATGGCGCGCGACCGAGCTCACGATCAACGGCGTGTCGGTGGATATCGGGCTCGACCCCAAGGGGCGGGTCGACTGGCCGGCGTCGAGCGGCACCTTCAATTTCGCCTCGCTGGCGATCGATCGCCTCAATCTGACCGGTCGCGTCGCGCTGCACGATGCCGCGAGCCATAGCAAGCTGGAGCTGAACGACATCGCCTTCAGCGGCGATGTCCGCTCGCTCGCCGGCGCGATCCGCGGCGACGGCAATTTCATGTTCGACGGCAACCGCTACCCGTTCCGGATCTCGTCGGGGCAAAGTGCCGACGGCAACGGCACAAGGCTGCACGTCAACATCGATCCCGGGCAGCGGCCGGTGTCGGCCGATCTCGACGGCATCCTGAGCTTCGAGGCGCGGGCGCCGCGGTTCGAAGGCACGGTGACGCTGGCGGGGATGCCAGGCCAGCGCGGTGGCGGCGACGCCCCGCCGTGGCGGATTGTGGCCAAGATGAAATCGGACTATTCGGCCGCACGTCTCGACCAGATCGAGGTGAGCTATGGCGCCGAGGACCGCGCGCTCAAGTTCGCCGGCAACGGCGATGTTCGTTTCGGCGCGTCGCCGCTGCTGCGCGCATCGCTGACGGCGCGGCAGCTCGATGGCGACAAGTTCGCTGCCAAAGATAGCGGCAAGGATGGCAACGACGGCAATGTCGAGCCGGTGCGCGTGCTGCCCGCGATGCGCGCGGTCCTGTCGGGCTTGCCGCCAAGCCTGATCCCGGCACAGATAGAGCTGGCATCCGAGCAGATCATGCTCGGTGGCCGGCCCCTACAGGACATCTCCGCGGAACTGCAATCCGACGCCAAATCCTGGACGGTGCGGCGGCTCGAGTTTCGGGCGCCGGGATCCACGCGGGTCTCGATGAGCGGCGCCAGCGCGCAGGCTGGAGCCGCGAACAGCTTCAAGACCGCGCTCAACATCGAATCGTCCGATCCCGATGCGTTGATGACCTGGCTACAGGGACGGGGCGAGGTCGCTTATCGCAGCCAGAAGCCGCTGCGGTTGCGCGGCGACGTCACGGTGTCGCCGGCCGGCTTTGCGATCGACGCCATGAAGGCCGAGATCGAGGGCGGTTCGGTCGAGGGCCGCGTCGCGGTTGCGCATCGCGAGGCGACCAGCGGATCGAAGGTCGAGGCGCAGCTGAAGGCGGAGCGGCTCGATCTCGATGCGACCGCGGCTTTCATCCGTTCGCTCGCCGGCCCGCAAGCCGAATGGCCCGACGAGGCGCAGCTGTCGCTCGACATCGGGCGTGCGATCTCCTCGGGGCAGGAATTGCGGCCGTTGCAGGCGAAGCTCGCCTATGGCCCGAAAAGCGTCGTGATCGAGCGCGTGAAGATCGGCCAGCCCGACAATGTCACGCTGGACGGCAGCGGCAGTTTCGACCGCGTCAATGCGACCGGCAAGCTCGCGGTCGACGCGACCGCCGCCTCGCTTGGCCGGCTGACCGCCGTGGTTCAGCCGTTCGCGCCGGCGCTCGCAGCGCGGCTTGGCGTGCTCCGCGCCGATGCCGGCCCGGTCCGCGCCAAGCTTGGGTTCGACCTCGCCAAAGGCAAGGTGGCCGATCGTGCCGCCGCGCGCGCGACGCTCGATGTCGAGACGCCCCAGGTCAAGGGCAACATGGTGATCTCCGCGGCGCCGCAATTGGCTGCGATCCGGGCGCTGGATGTCGATGCGCTCCGCCGCAGCGACGTCGCGGCCGAGGCCAAGTTCTCGGCCGGTGAGGGCAGTGCCATGCTCGCGGTGCTCGGGCTCGACCGCGCGGTCGCGGCGGGCACGGGCGCGACGCAATTCGAGGGCACCGTAAGCGGTGCGTGGCGCGCGCCGTTGCGGGTGAAGGCCAGGCTGTGGGGGGCGGGGCTCGACGCCGATGCCGACGGGACCGCGGAGCCTTGGGCCAAGGACGGAGCTGGCGAGACCAAATCGAGCGTCAGCCTCCGCGTCCGCAGTGCCGACATCAGTCCGCTGCTCAACCTGAAATCATCCGATCCGGCCGCCACGATCCGGCTGTCGTCGCGCGTGACGCTCGCGGGCGACAGGCTGACCTTCGACGATCTCGACAGCATCGTCGCAGGTTCGCGGCTGCGCGGCCGTCTGGCCTTGACGCTCGGCGATCAGAAGAGCGTCGAAGGTGAAGTCGGTCTCGATCAGATCACGCTGGCGCCGATCTTCGCGGCTGCGATTGGTGCCGCCGGACATGACGCGACCGAGCCGCTCGGCCCGGGACTGACCGGGGCCTGGCGCGGCAAGGTGACGTTCGAAGCGCTGCACGGCCTGTTGCCGGGCGGCGCCGAGCTGCAGCCGGTCAGCGGCACGATCCGGGCAGACGGGCAGTCGCTGACCTTCGACGCCATCAAGGGCAAGATCGGCGGCGGCGAGGCGGTGGCCTCGATCGACGCGCGACAGGGCGTCAATGGGCTCGCCTTGAATGCGAATGTGCAGCTCTCGGGGGTCGACGGTTCAGCGTTGCGCTACCGCAATCTGGCGATGCCCAAGGGACGCGCGTCGATGCAGATGACGCTGCTGACGCAGGGCCGCAGCGCCTCGGCGTTGACCGGCGCGCTGTCCGGCAGCGGCACCGTGACGCTGGAGGCGCTGAACCTCCCGGGTCTCGATCCGCGCGCATTCGATGTCGCGATCCGCGCCAGCGATTCCGGGCAGGCGACCGACGACATCAAGTTGAAGCAGATCGTCGAGCCGGTGCTCGCAGCCGGCACATTGTCGATCGCGTCGGCGCAGATTCCCTTCAACATCCGCGACGGCCGCATCCGGGTCGGCGCCACCACGCTTGCGGCCAATGGCGCCAACGCCATCGTGTCCGGCGGTTACGATATTCCGGCCGATCAGGCCGACATCCGCGCCGCGCTGGCGTCGACGCAGGTCGGCACCGCCAACAGCCGACCGGAGATCCAGCTGCTTGCAGTCGGGACGCCCGACGGGCTGACGCGCAGCGTCGACATTGCGGCGCTGTCGTCGTGGCTTGCAGTGCGGGCGATCGACCGGGAGACCAAGCGGCTCGACGCGATCGAGCGCGGCGAACCGCCGCCGCCGGTTCCGGCCGCCGTTCCGCCACCCGGCGTGCCGGCGCCGGATGTGCCGACGTCGAATTCGCCGGCGGCGCCGCTCGCCGATGTTCCGGTGCCCGGCCGCGATCCGCGCCGTGTGCCGGCGAAACCGAAGGTCGTGGCGCCGCATCCGCCGATCGTCCCGCCGGTCGCGACCGCGCCCGCCGTTGTGGTGCCTGCGCCGGTTGGCGGCCAGCCGCAGCTCGCGCCGCTGCCGCCGCCGATCGAGGTTAAGCCGTTGCCCGGTGCCGTCAGGACGAAGCCGCTGCGGCCCCCGCTATCGCTGACGCCGCAGGTCGCCAATCCGTCGCCGCGGCCTGCCATGCAGAACTGACGTTGCTGCAAGCGAAGCGGATATCGGTTCGCGCAAGAAGCGCGTCAGACTGGATCGGAGATCGGCTCACGATTGGTGTTGGAGAATATTGATCAGCCTGCCGAACGGATCGCGGACGAAGAAGCGCCGCACGCCCCACGGTTCGTCGAGCGGTCCGTATTCGATCGCAATCCGGGCGGCCGCGAACCGACGCAGCGCCTCGTCGAGGTCGTCGACCTCGATCGACAGATCAGGCACTGGCGTGCCCGATCCACCTTCGGAAGCGAAGCTGATTTGAACCTGCATCGTTTCGGATGAGCCGTAAGTCGCAACCCAACCGAAATCCATCAGCGACGTGAGGCCGAGGATATCCTGATAGAAGGCTTTCGCCACCGCGATATCCGAAGCGGCAACGTTCGCGACGATGCGACTGACCTTCATGCCGAAGTGACCTTCATGCCGAAGTGGCCTTCATGCCGAAGTGGCCTTCATGCTGAAGTGGCCTTCATGCCGAAGTCCGCGGCGAACGACCGCCTGCTCGCGGCGGTCGCAGAGGCGGTCAGGCCTGCTGGCGCGTGTCGACCTGCTGCGGCCGCACATCCGTGGGCACAGCCGGCGTGGCGCGCGAACGGAAGTAGTCGAGCACGAATAGCCGGATCGCGGAGGACAGGTTGCCCTGCTGGCGATTGTTGTCGATCTCACCGACCAGCTCGGACAGCGTCATGTTCCGCAGGCCGGAAATCTCTTTCATGCCGTTCCAGAAGGCTTCTTCGAGACTGACACTGGTCTTGTGTCCGGCGACCACGATCGAACGCTTAACGACAGGAGACTTCATGATGCGTCTCCAGTTTCGATGCGGTGCTGATCGAGTTGACGAGTGTTGCGCTCGCCGAGGAATTCGTCACGCGCTCGTTCCAATTTGGTGCGACCGAATAGCGCACGATTGGCTTCGGCCTGCTTTGCTGCTTGTTCGCGCTCACTGCGCTTCTTGAATCGTTTCAGGTTGACCACGTCGCCCATGCTCGTCGTCCTCATCGTCCCCAGAGCGGAATTGGTGATGCATCGTGACGAAAGCAAGAGCGATCGCGCTGCGCGCCCGGCTCGATATCCATCCCGAATCCCCATCTGATGCTTTTGATAGCATCAAAGAATCCGTTTCGCTCTGCGAAAACTAGACGTCTGTACCACGCGCCAGCGCAGAGCTGATAGCTAACCCGCCTTAGTCTTTAGGCGTTATGGTCCATAATTATATCACGCGCATTGTCCGGACATTGCGTCGCGCCCTAGCCGGGGTGTGTCATTTTGTCCGGCTGCACGAGGCGATCAAATTCATCCGCGGACACCAGTCCGAGCCGCAGCGCTTCTTCCTTCAACGTCGTTCCGCGTGCATGCGCCGACTTGGCGACCTTGGCTGCATTGTCGTAACCGATCTTCGGTGCGAGCGCGGTCACCAGCATCAGCGAGCGCTGCATCAGATCGTTGATGCGCTTTTCGTCGGCGCGTATTCCGACAACGCAATGCTCGGTGAATGAACGAACGACGTCCGACAGCAGCTGAATGGAATTTATCATACAATATGCCATAACCGGCTTGTACACGTTCAGCTCGAAATGGCCCTGGCTGCCGGCCACGGTGATGGCGGTCTGATTGCCGAACACCTGGCAGCAGACCATGGTCATGGCTTCGCACTGGGTCGGATTGACCTTGCCCGGCATGATCGAGGAGCCCGGCTCGTTCTCGGGCAGGATCAGCTCGCCGAGGCCCGAGCGCGGGCCGGATCCGAGGAAGCGGATGTCGTTGGCGATCTTGAACAGGCCGGTCGCCACCGAATTGATCGCGCCGTGCACCAGCACATAGGCATCGTTGGAAGCCAGCGCTTCGAACTTGTTTGCGGCGCTGGTGAACGGCAGCCTGGTGATCTCAGCGACGTGGCGCGCGAAGGCCCTCGCAAATCTCGGCTTGGAGTTGAGGCCGGTGCCGACGGCGGTGCCGCCCTGCGCCAGCGGAAACAGATCCTTCACCGCGACGCGCAGTCGCGCGATGCCGCTCTCGACCTGCGCGGCGTAGCCGGAGAATTCCTGGCCGAGCGTCAGCGGCGTCGCGTCCTGGGTGTGGGTGCGTCCGATCTTGACGATCTTCGCGAACGCCTTCTCCTTCTTGCGCAGCTCGCGATGCAGCTCGGTGAGCGCCGGAATCAGATCGGCGATGATGCGGCTTGCGGCCGCGATATGCATCGCGGTCGGGAACGAGTCGTTCGACGACTGGCTCATGTTGACGTGATCGTTCGGATGGATCGGCTTCTTGGCACCGAGCTCGCCGCCGAGCATCTGGTTGGCGCGGTTGGCGATCACCTCGTTGACGTTCATGTTGGACTGCGTGCCCGAGCCGGTCTGCCAGACCACCAGCGGAAAATTGTCGTCGAGCTTGCCTTCGATCACTTCCTTGGCGGCGCGGATGATCGCGCCGGCGCGGCGCGCATCGAGCTGGCCGAGCTCGCGATTGGTCTCGGCGGCTGCGAGCTTCACGATGCCGAGCGCATGCACGATCGCGATCGGCATCCGGTCGTGGCCGATCTTGAAGTTCTGTCGCGAGCGTTCGGTCTGCGCGCCCCAATAGCGATCGGCCGGTACGTCGATCGGACCGAAGCTGTCGGTCTCGCTGCGGGTCTTGGCCTTGGATGGAGTGGTCGATCGAGCCATGGATGCTTTCCGTAGATGCTTGCCGTGAATGCTTGCGATTGCGTCGTCAGGCGTGGGCCGGCGCGGCGATGCGACGCGGTCCGCGCGAAGGCGCGTTCATGCGCAGGATAGTCCGGGATGACGACCTGTCATCCCGATCCTGGCAAGCATCCTACAAGGTCGAGGATCGATCCGGGTTTAGATTATTTCTTGCGGAAGCGGTCCAGCCGCACCACCTCGGCGCCCTCGCTGGGCTTGGCCGGCTCCTGCTCGGTATCGGCCGTCTCGGTCTCGACTGTTGCGCGAGCGGCCGGCGTGGGAAGGGGAGCGGCCGGCGCGGCGGCGGGAGCAGCGTCTTCAGACAGCGCCTCGGAGACGTCGAAGCGCAGATCGAACGGTGCGGAGGGATCGAGGAAGCGCGTCACCGCGGCAAACGGCACGGTCAGCCGCTCGGGAATTCCGCCGAACGACAGGCCGACCTCGAAGCGATCCTCCGTCACCACCAGGTCCCAGAACTGGTGCTGGAGGATGATGGTCATCTCTTCGGGATACTGCGCAAGCAGCCGCGCCGAAAGCTTCACGCCGTCGCCGTGCGACAGGAAGGTGATGTAGAAATGGTGCTCTCCCGGCAGGCCATGCTCGGCGGCGTCGGACAGCACCCGGCGCAGCACCCCGCGCAGCGCGTCGCGCGCCAGCACGTCATATCGGATGTGATCGGTCGCCATGGTGATCCTGTCGCTTCGAAAATGGCCGGCGAGGCAGCGCCGGATCGTCCGACTCGCCCCTCTTGCCATGCTACCCCGCCGAAAGCCGGAAATCAGCAGGGCCGGCAGTTGAAATGCGGGCGGACGCCCGATCGAAAAATAAAGTGGAGGCTTCTGTTGCCAGGTGCCTCCGGACCCCGCCTAGCGGAGCTTAACCCGCTAGGACTTTAAGATGGTCTTTCAAACTGCGTTACGCAGCCTGAGCAACCGGAGCAAAGTTGTCGTTGGCAACTATTGCAATGGCCCGATGTCGGCGGAACCATACCGAGAAAAAACGCGCCCTTTACGCCCTCGTCGATCCTATTTCGCCCCCGCCAAAAGCCACCCGAGGATGGGTTCGAGATGGGTTTTGGTGGAGGCGCCGGGTACCGCCCCCGGGTCCGAATGGTTTATTGCGACGGTCATTTATTTCCATAGCCGGCGAACCGGCACCCCCAATATAGCGGCAAAGCCATAGAAAAACAGAGCGGATTCAGGCCGATTCAATTGGGAAAACCCACCGATTTGGGTTGACCGGCGCCTTGGCACAGGTCTCGGCCAGGATCCTTGGCGCTATCCGGCGCTGTCCAGGTTCCATTGATGCCCCCGGAACTCCCGCCGGTTGCCGCTCCGGCGCCGGACGCCCCCGTGGGCGTTTCCGCTCCACCAGCCCCGGCCTGCTCGAACTGTTCCTGGCCTTGCCAAGATGTCCCTGGCCGGCTTTGGCGGGGGGCTGGTCTGGGCCCGGCGGTCGATCATCGAACAGCGCCACTGGATGACGCCGGTGGCTTTCAACGAGACCTGCGCGCTGTGCCATTTCCTGCCAGGTCCGAACATCGTCGACCGGTCGGCCGTGTTCGGCTCGCGCTTTCGCGGCATCGCGGGTGGGCTCGCGGCCTTCGCCGGGCCGGCCGGGCCGCCAATGCTGATCGCGACCACTCTGGCCGCGCTCTATTCCCATGACGGCGAGATCGACGCGCTGCGCCGCACGCTCGCCGGGCGTGGCCTGTGCCGCGGTCGGCCTGCTGTTCGCCGTCGTCCTCAAGACGATGATGCCGTCGTTGAAGCGGCGCGATGTCACAGCCCTCGTCATCCTGGCGGCGGTCTTGGTTGCGATCGGCGGGGCCAATTCAGCGATCCCCGAAATGCAGCGCGCCGCCGTCGACGTGCATCGCTGATCGACAAGCAGTTCACCGACGTGTTCGCGATGTCGCAGCTCTCGCCGGGACCGAACGTGCTGATCGTGACGCTGATAGGCTATTCTGTCGCAGGCGTCGCCGCGGCGCTGGCAGCGGCGGTTGCGATGTGCGGACCGACGCGCTGCTTGCCTATTATGTGAGCCGTTTCCTTGATCGCTGGCGCGACGCGTGCCGGCCCGCGATCATGCAGGCGGCACTGGCTCCTCCGTTGATCGGCCTGATCGCCGCAAGCGGCCTCATCGCGGCGCAGACATCAGACCAAAGTTGGATCGCGATCCTGATCACCATTGCCGCAGCCGCGCTTGCCTTTGCGACGCGGATCAACCCTTTATGGATGTTGCTTGCCGGAGGTCTCTTGGGTTTTGCTGGCGTTGTCTGACGAAAATCGCTAGCAAGGTCTCGGTCAACGCACCACAAGCCAAGCCATTCAATCAATACGGGCGACACAGCCCTGACGGGGGGAAGCGAAGTCATGAGCGATACGCCGAGCGAGGCGCCGGTCAAAACGATCTTGCCGAAATGGGTGCGCGGTCCGCAGGATTTCGTCGGCGGGCTCGCCATGGTGGCGGTCGCGCTGTTTGCCTTGTGGGCCTCAAGCGATTTGCAGGGCATGCACGGATTCTCGTTCGGCGCCGGAACGGCGCCGCGCATGTTCGCCGTGTTGTTGCTGTTGCTCGGCGGCGCCGTTGCGCTGATCGGAATCCTGAATGACGGCCCGCAGATCGGGGCCTATTCCTGGCGCGGCCCGTTGTTCGTGTCCGCGGCGATCGTGTTCTTCGCGCTGGCGATCCGCCCGCTCGGGCTCGTGGTCTCCGCCTTCGCCGCCTTCCTGATCGCGGCGATGGGCTCGCACGAGACCAGATGGATCGAAGCCATCATTGTCGGCGGCTGTCTGACGCTCGGCTGCGCGTTGCTTTTCCCCTATGTGCTGGGACTTCCGATGCCGATGTTCCCGCGTTTCCTGATCCAGTGAGGGCGTGATGGAACTGTTTGCCAATCTCGCGCACGGTTTCGCCGTCGCCTTCTCGCCGATCAACCTCTTGATGTGTCTGATCGGTGCGCTGGTCGGCACCCTGGTCGGCGTGCTGCCGGGCATCGGCACCATTGCCACCGTCGCGATGCTGCTGCCGATCACCTTCGGCTTGCCGCCGGTCGGCGCGCTGATCATGCTCGCCGGCATCTATTACGGTGCGCAATATGGTGGTTCGACCACCTCGATCCTGGTCAATATTCCCGGTGAGGCAACCTCCGTGGTCACCGCGCTCGACGGTCACCAGATGGCCAAGCAGGGCCGTGCCGGTCCGGCACTGGCGATCGCCGCGATCGGCTCGTTCTTCGCCGGCTGCGTCGCGACCGTGCTGATCGCCGTGCTCGGCGCGCCGCTGACCAAGCTCGCGCTGGCGTTCGGCCCGGCCGAGTATTTCTCGCTGATGGTGCTCGGCCTGATCTTCGCGGTGGTGCTCGCCAAGGGCTCGGTGCTGAAGGCGATCGCGATGATCGTGTTCGGCCTGTTGCTGTCGATGGTCGGCTCCGACATCGAGACCGGCGCTTCGCGCATGGCGTTCAACATCCCCGAACTCGCGGACGGCCTCGGCTTCGCCACCGTGGCGATGGGCGTGTTCGGCTTCGCGGAAATCATCCGCAACCTCGACGCCGGCGCCGAGATGAACCGCAATCTGGTGCAGCAGAAGATCACCGGCTTGATGCCGACCAGGAAGGACCTGGTCGACTCCACGCCGGCGATCCTGCGCGGCACCGTGCTCGGCTCGATCCTCGGCATCCTGCCGGGCGGCGGCGCGGTGATCGCATCGTTCGCGGCCTATACGCTGGAGAAGAAGCTCGCCAAGGATCCGTCGCGGTTCGGCCGCGGCGCGATCGAGGGCGTGGCATCGCCGGAAAGCGCCAACAACGCCGCGGCGCAGACCTCGTTCATCCCGCTGCTCACGCTCGGCATTCCGCCGAACGCGGTGATGGCGCTGATGGTCGGCGCGATGACCATTCATGGCATCGTGCCGGGCCCGCAGGTGATGCAGAAGCAGCCCGACCTGGTCTGGGGCATGATCGCCTCGATGTGGATCGGCAATCTGATGCTGATCATCATCAACCTGCCGCTGGTCGGCATCTGGGTCCGATTGCTGCGCGTGCCGTACCGGCTGATGTTCCCCTCGATCGTGGTGTTCTGCGCGATCGGCATCTATTCGGTGAACAACGCGCCGGTCGATGTCATCCTCGCAGGCGCGTTCGGTCTGGTCGGCTACTGGCTGATCAAGCACGATTTCGAGCCGGCGCCGCTGCTGCTTGGCATGGTGCTCGGTCCGCTGATGGAAGAGAACCTGCGCCGTGCACTGTTGATCTCGCGCGGCGACTGGAGCGTATTCCTGTCGCGGCCGCTGTCGGCGGTGCTGCTGGCGATCGCGGCGGGCCTCCTGGTGCTTGCCGTGCTGCCGGCCCTGCGTGCGAAGCGCGACGAGGTGTTCGTGGAGTCCGAGGGCTGAGCATCCTGCTCCGCCTGCGTCCGCGCGCCGCAGGCGGAAGTCGAATCGACACTCGATGTGGTCTCGTGAAATGAAAATGCCGGCCGATTTGGCCGGCATTTTTATTGGTCAAACGTTCCCGGGAGGAATTGAGATGATGTCCATTCGCTCGCTTGCGGGCGCATGCCTTTCGGCATTTGCCGCGTTGAGTGCATTCGCCGTGCCGGCGTCCGCGCAAAACTATCCGACCCGCACCATCACCATGATCGTGCCGTTCGCAGCCGGCGGTCCGACCGACGTCATCTCGCGCATCGTCACCGCGCACATGGCGCAGACGCTCGGCCAGAGCATCGTCATCGAGAACGTGGTCGGCGCCGGCGGCACCACCGCGACCACGCGCGCGGCCCGCGCCGCCAATGACGGCTACACGCTGGTCACCGGACATATGGGCACGCACGCCGCCTCCGTGCCGCTCTATCCGAAGCTTGCCTATCACCCGGAGAAGGATTTCGAGCCGGTCGCGCTGCTCGCGGGCACGCCGATCCTGATCCTCGCCCGCAAAGATTTCCCGCCGAAGGATCTGAAGGAATTCATCGCCTACGTGAAGGCCAATGCCGACAAGGTCAACGCCGCGCATGCCGGCATCGGCTCGGTCTCGCATGCCTCCTGCGAGCTGCTCAACTCGATCCTCGAGGTCAAGCCGGTGGGCGTGCCATTCAACGGCACCGGACCCGCGATGAACGCGCTGGTCGCCGGCCAGGTCGATTACATGTGCGACCAGATCGTCAACGCGGTGCCGCAGATCAACGCCGGTACCATCAAGGCCTATGCGGTCGCGACCCCCGAGCGCAATCCGTCGCTGCCGAACGTCCCGACCACGACCGAAGCCGGGCTGCCGGCCTTCCAGGCCCAGGCCTGGAACGCGATCTTCGCGCCGAAGGGAACTTCGCCCGCCATCATCGCCACGCTGAATGCTGCGGCCATCAAGGCGCTCGACGATGACAACGTCCGCAAGCGCTTGCTCGAGCTCGGCAGCGTGATCCCGGCGCCCGCCAACCGCACCCCGGAGGCGCTGGCGACGCTCGTCAAGAACGAGATCGCGAAATGGACGCCGGTGCTGAAGCCGGCAACTTAATCGAGTACGATCAAGCGGATAGAGCGGGGGCGGGACGCGAGTTCCGCCCCTTGTCGTTTGTCGGAGGCGTTGTCATTTTTCGGGGTATAATCGGCCCGTTCAGCCGAATCAGCGTGTCGACCGGCGGCCTTGGCCGCTACATTCGCCGTTCTATCGAAGCCTCGAAAAGACCGCCAAGAACCAGTCATGAACCAGTATCACGATTTGCTCGAACGCATCCTCGCCGACGGCGCCGAGAAGCACGACCGCACCGGCACCGGCACGCTGTCGATCTTCGGCCACCAGATGCGCTTCAATCTAGCGGCCGGGTTCCCGATGCTGACCACCAAGCGGCTGCCGCTGAAGGCGATCGTGCACGAGCTGCTCTGGTTCCTCGCCGGCGACACCAACATCAAATATCTCAACGACAACGGCGTCACGATCTGGGACGAATGGGCCGACGCCAATGGCGACCTCGGCCCGGTCTACGGCTCGCAATGGCGCTCGTGGCCCGCGCCCGATGGCCGCAGCATCGACCAGATCACGAACGTCATCGAGATGATCAAGCGCAATCCGGATTCGCGGCGGCTGATCGTCAGTGCCTGGAATCCGGCCGAGGTGGACAAGATGGCGCTGCCGCCATGCCACTGCCTGTTCCAGTTCTATGTCGCCAACGGCAAGCTGTCGTGTCAGCTGTATCAGCGCTCCGGCGACGTGTTCCTCGGCGTGCCGTTCAACATCGCCTCCTATGCGCTGCTGACCATGATGGTGGCGCAGGTGACCGGGCTGAAGCCCGGCGATTTCGTCCACTCGCTCGGCGATGCGCATCTCTATTCGAACCACCTCGAGCAGGCGCGCCTGCAACTGACGCGGCCGACGCGGCCGTTGCCGACGATGGCGATCAACCCCGACGTGAAGGACATCTTCGCGTTCCGCTACGAGGACTTCAAACTCGAAGGCTACGATCCGCATCCGCACATCAAGGCCGAAGTCGCGGTCTGATGTCGCTGTTGATCCGCCGCGCGCGGCCCGATGAGGCTGGACTGGTGTTCTCGCTGGTCCGCGAGCTCGCCGAGTATGAGAAGCTGCTGCACGAGGTTCACGCCAGCGAAGCCGATATCGCCGAGGCGCTGTTCGGCGCCAACCCGCGGCTTTATTGCGACATCGCGGAATGGAACGGCGAACCGGCCGGCTTCGCGGTCTGGTTCGTCAATTTCTCCACCTTCGCCGGCCGCCACGGCATCTACCTCGAGGATCTCTTCGTGCGGCCGGCGCTGCGCGGCAAGGGCATCGGCAAGGCGCTGCTGGTGCATCTGGCGAAGCAATGCCTCGCCAATGGCTGGGCGCGCCTGCAATGGGCGGTGCTCGACTGGAACGCGCCGTCGATCGCATTCTACAAGTCGCTCGGCGCCGAACTGATGGACGAATGGACGATCTGTCGCGTCTCCGGTCCTGCGCTGTCGGCGCTCGCGGAAGGGACGCGTTGATGGAGATCGTGCTCCTCGTTGCTGTCGCCGAGAACGGCGTGATCGGAAACGGCAACGCAATCCCGTGGCGGCTGAAATCCGATCAGCAGCGCCTCAAGGCGATGACGCTGAACAAGCCCATCGTGATGGGGCGCAAGACCTTCGAGTCGCTGCGCAGGCCGCTGCCGGGGCGCACCAACATCGTGGTGACGCGCGATCCGAGCTACCGCGCGCGCGGCGCCATCGTCACGACCTCGTTCGAGAACGCCCGCGCAATTGCGCTTGGTGACGCGCTGCGGCGTTTCGCCACTGAAATTGCCATCATCGGTGGCGCGGAAATCTATGCGCAGTGGATGGGCACGGCCGATCGCCTGGAGATCACCGAGGTCCATGCCCGGCCGGACGGCGATACACGGTTCGAAATGATCGATGCCGCGCAGTGGGAAGAGGTCGCGCGCGTGCGAAATCCGGCAGGTCCGGACGACAGCGTCGACTTCTCCTATGTGACATATCGTCGGCGCGACCGCGGTTAACCAATGTTTGCATTGACAATTATGCCCCGGCGCATAGCTCGTCCGAGCAGGAAGCTTGCGTTGTAAGGGCCCTAGCGGTCCCCTATAACCGGGCCGGACATTCGAGCCCGGGCGTCCCGTCCGGACTTGCCGAGGAGATGTTTGATGCCGTGGAAAAATCAAGGCGGGGGGCCGTGGGGCTCGGGTCCGAAAGGGCCATGGGGCACGGGTCCGCAGTCAGCCGGGCCGAGGCCGCCGGATCTTGAGGATCTGCTGCGGCGCGGCCAGGACCGGCTGCAGCAGTGGATGCCCGGCGGGCATTTCAGCGGCATGGGCATCGCGCTGGTGGTGGTCGCCGCGCTGGCGATCTGGCTTGCGACCGGAATCTTCCGGGTCCAGTCCGAAGAGCTCGGCGTCGTGATGCGCTTCGGCAAATATGATCGCGATGCGCAGCCCGGCCTGCGCTATCACCTGCCGTATCCGATCGAGACCGTGCTGCTGCCGAAGGCGCTGCGCGTGAACACGATCTCGATCGGCATGACCCTGATCGACGATCCCGCCCGGCGTGGCCGCACCATGCGCGACGTGCCGGAAGAGAGCCTGATGCTGACCGGCGACGAAAACATCGTCGACGTCGACTTCACCGTGTTGTGGCGCATCAAGCAGGGCGGCGCCGGCGCTTACCTGTTCAACATCCAGAATCCCGAAGGCACCGTGAAGGCAGTCGCCGAAAGCGCGATGCGCGAGGTGATCGGCCGCTCGCAGATCCAGCCGATCCTGACCGGGGCGCGCAACGTCACCGAGCAGAGCGTGCAGGAACTGATGCAGAAGACGCTGGATTCCTACAACGCGGGCATCCAGATCACGCAGGTGCAGATGCAGAAGGTCGATCCGCCGGCGCAGGTGATCGACGCGTTCCGCGACGTGCAGGCGGCGCGCGCCGACCTCGAGCGCAAGCAGAACGAGGCGCAGACCTACGCCAACCGGATCGTGCCGGAAGCGCGTGGTCGTGCGGCGCAGATCCAGCAGGCCGCCGAAGGCTACAAGGAACAGGCGGTCGCCGAGGCCAAGGGCCAGAGCGCGCGCTTCCTCAAGGTCTATGAAGAGTACAAGAAGGCACCCGACGTGACGCGCGAGCGCATCTATCTGGAGACCATGGAAAAGGTGCTCGGAAGCTCCGAGAAGCTGGTCTATGACGGCGGACCGGGCCAGAACATCGTGCCCTACCTTCCGTTGGGTGAACTGTCGCCACGGCGTCCGTCCGCGGCACCGGCCACGACCGGCCAGCAGCAGGGAGCCACCCGATGAGGTCCCCTGTCACCGGCATTGTGTCCCTGATCCTTCTCTTCATCCTGCTTGCAGTCGGCTACAGCTCGATGTTCACCGTGCAGCAGACCGAGCAGACCATCGTCCTGCGGTTCGGCGAACCGGTCGATGTCGTCACCGATCCCGGATTGCACTTCAAGGCGCCGTGGAATTCCGTGATCAATGTCGACAAGCGCATCCTCGATCTGGAGAACCCGTCGCAGGAAGTGATCGCCTCCGACCAGAAGCGGCTCGTGGTCGACGCCTTCGCGCGCTATCGCATCAAGAACGCGTTGCGCTACTACACCAGCGTCGGCTCGATCCAGGCGGCCAATCTGCAACTGACCACGCTGTTGAACGCGGCGCTGCGCCGCGTGCTCGGTGAGGTCACCTTCATCACGGTGGTACGCGACGAACGCGAGAAGCTGATGTCGCGGATCCGCGAGCAGCTCGACAAGGAAGCCGATGGCTACGGCATCGAGGTCGTCGACGTCAGGATCCGCCGTGCCGATCTGCCGGAGCAGAACAGCCAGGCGGTCTACGACCGGATGAAGACCGAGCGTCAGCGCGAAGCCGCCGAGTTCCGCGCGCAGGGCGACCAGAAGGCGCTGGAGATCCGCTCCAAGGCCGACCGCGAAGCGACCGTGATCGTCGCCGAGGCGAACTCGGCCGCCGACCAGACCCGCGGCGCCGGCGACGCCGAGCGTAACCGCCTGTTCGCCGAGGCCTATGGCAAGGACAAGGACTTCTTCGCGTTCTATCGCTCGATGACGGCCTATGAGAACGGCCTCAAGTCCAGCGACACGCGTTTCCTGTTGCGGCCGGACTCGGAATTCTTCAGGTATTTCGGCAGTGCCAACGGCAAGCCGCCGGAAGCGGCCGCGGCGCCGAAACAGTAACGTCACAATACGGCGGCGAAGCCGACATCGCTTCGCCGCCGCCCAATAACAACAAATAGCGAGCGGGAGGCTGCGATCCGATGAGGTCAATAGCGTTCGGCGACTTCCTCATCGGGTTGGGAATCCTGTTCGTGCTCGAAGGCATCCTGTTCGCGGCAAGCCCCGCCTGGATGCGCCGGGCGATGAAGAGCGCGCTGGCGACGCCCGACAATATCCTGCGCGTCGTCGGGATCGGCTCGGCAGTCGCCGGGCTGATCATGATCTGGCTGGTGCGGCGCTGAGCATTGCTTGTTCCAAGCGCGCGAGATCGCGCCGGAATGAACATAATCGTGAGCCATTCGCGGCCGGTTTTTCGCCGAAATGCCGGGCTGAGATGCTTGCACCATATGCCCGTTCGGGCGCACTCTGCGACCACGGGCGCACACCTGCGACCACGGGCGCACACTTGCGACCAGCCCATTTGAACCCGTTGCCTGGAGAATTTCCGACATGACCGCTGCCAGACCAGCCCTGGGCCGCCGCCTCCGCATGATGGGGGCCGCGATCTCGATCGGTGCTGCGAGCATGCTGAGCTCCGTGCCGGCGTTCGCGCGCGGTCCCGAGGGGATCGCCGACATCGCCGAGAAGGTGATCGATGCCGTCGTCAACATCTCGACGTCGCAGACGATCGAGGCCAACAAGGGCGGCGGCGCCATGCCGCAACTGCCGCCGGGCTCGCCGTTCGAGGAATTCTTCGACGATTTCTTCAAGAACCGCCGCGGACCGGGCGGCAAGGGCGGCGACAAGAACGGCGAGTTCCAGCCGCGCAAGACCAACTCGCTCGGCTCGGGCTTCATCGTCGACACCTCGGGCATCGTGGTCACCAACAACCACGTCATCGCCGACGCCGACGAGATCAACGTCATCCTCAACGACGGCACCAAGATCAAGGCCGAGCTGGTCGGCGTCGACAAGAAGACCGACCTTGCGGTGCTGAAGTTCAAGCCGCCGAAGCCGCTCACCGCGGTGAAGTTCGGCGACAGCGACAAGATCCGTCTCGGCGACTGGGTGGTCGCGATCGGCAATCCGTTCAGCCTCGGCGGCACGGTGACCGCAGGCATCGTCTCGGCCAAGAACCGCGACATCAGCCAGGGCCCGTATGACAGCTACATCCAGACCGACGCTGCGATCAATCGCGGCAATTCCGGCGGTCCGCTGTTCAACCTCGATGGCGAGGTGATCGGCGTCAACACCCTGATCATCTCGCCGACAGGCGGTTCGATCGGCCTCGGCTTCGCCGTGCCGTCGAAGACGGTGGCCGGCGTCGTCGACCAGTTGCAGAAGTATGGCGAGTTGCGTCGCGGCTGGCTCGGCGTACGCATCCAGGCGGTCACCGACGAGATCGCCGACAGCCTCAACATCAAGCCGGCGCGCGGTGCGCTGGTCGCCGGCGTCGACGACAAGGGGCCTGCGAAACCGGCGGGCATCGAGCCCGGCGACGTCGTCGTCAAGTTCGACGGCAAGGACGTCAAGGACCCCAAGGATCTGTCGCGCATCGTTGCCGACACCGCGGTCGGCAAGGAAGTCGACGTCGTCATCATCCGCAAGGGCAATGAGGAGACCCGCAAGGTCACGCTCGGCCGGCTCGAGGACAACGACAAGGTCCAGGCCAACGCCAAGCCGAAGGACGACACTGCCGAGAAGCCGGTGACCCAGAAGGCGCTCGGTCTTGACCTCGCAGCTCTGAGCAAGGACCTGCGCACCAAGTACAAGATCAAGGACAGCGTGAAGGGCGTCGTCGTCACCGGCGTCGATAGCAACTCGGATGCGGCCGAGAAGCGGTTGTCGGCCGGCGACGTCATCGTCGAGGTGGCGCAGGAAGCAGTGTCGAATGCCGGCGACATCAAGAAGCGGATCGACCAGTTGAAGAAGGACGGCAAGAAGTCGGTGCTGCTGCTGGTCTCCAACGGCGACGGCGAACTGCGGTTTGTGGCGCTCGGCGTGCAGTAGAGGCGCGTTGACGTTTCACCCACAACCGTCATCCCCCGCGAAAGCGGGGGATGCAGTACGCCGCGGCCCCTCGATCATCCTCCGGCGTCTCTGGAAGACTGGGTCCCCCGCTTTCGCGGGGGACGACAGGTTACGTGAACCTCACTTGTCGACGAACTCATCCCGTCGGTAGCCCTGCGCGTACAACAGCGCGGTGAGGTCGCCGTGGTCGATCCGGACCGCGGCGGCGGCCGCAACCGCCGGCTTGGCGTGATAGGCGACCCCGAGTCCGGCGGCCTGGATCATGCCGAGATCGTTGGCTCCGTCACCCACCGCCAGTGTGTCGATATCGTCGAGATCGAAGGATTCGGTGAGCTCGATCAGGGTGGCAAGCTTGGTCGCGGCGCCGAGGATCGGCTCGACCACTTCGCCGGTCAGTTTGCCGTTCGCGACCTGCAACTGGTTGGCGCGGTTCTCCTGGAAGCCGACTTTCCCCGCGACCACGTTGGTAAACAGGGTGAAGCCGCCCGAGATCAGGCAGGCATAGGCGCCGTGCGCGCGCATCGTCATCACCAGGTCGCGGCCGCCCGGCGTCAGTGTGATGCGCTTCCCCAGCACCTCGTCGACGACGCTGACCGGCAGGCCCTTGAGCAGCGCCACGCGCTCGCGCAGCGCCGGCTCGAACGCGATTTCGCCGCGCATCGCGCGCTCGGTGATGCCTGCGACATGGGCCTTCAGCCCGGCGAAATCGGCGAGTTCGTCGATGCATTCCTGCCCGATCATGGTGGAATCCATGTCGGCCAGAAAAAGCTTCTTGCGCCGGCCGATCCGAGGTTGCACGACAATGTCGATCGGCAGGTCGCCGCGGGCCTGGCGGAGCTGGAGCTCGATGGCCTTGATGTCGTCCCGGCTGGCGTTCTCGCGCTCGAAGGGAATGTCGACGGCGACCTCGTTGAACAGCCACTGCGCCGCGCCGGGTGAGGGCAGCACGGCGCGTGCCCCGTCGACGATGGTGGAGTCGAGCGCGGGGCTTGCAGGATTGCAGATCAGCGTGGCAACGAGGGACATGCAGGCGCATTCGGGATTGTTGGACAAGGCAGTGCTTATCGCAGGGCCGACCGCCAGCGGCAAGTCGGCGCTGGCGCTCGAACTCGCGCAGCGCACCGGCGGGGTCGTGATCAACACCGATTCCATGCAGGTCTATCGCGACCTCAGGATCATCACCGCGCGGCCGAGCGCCGGCGAGGAGGCGCTGGTTCCGCACCGGCTCTACGGCCATGTCGACGCCGGCGTGAATTTCTCCGCCGGCGCCTGGGTTGCGGACGCGGCAGAAGTGCTCGGCGAGGCCCGTGCGCAGGGAAGGTTGCCGATCTTCATCGGCGGCTCCGGCCTGTATTTCAAGGCACTGACGCGCGGCCTGTCGGCGGTGCCGCCGATCGCCGCTGATGTGCGCGACGCCGTCCGCGCAAGGCTGGAGCAGCACGGCGTCGAGGCCCTGCATGCCGAGCTTGCGGCGCGCGATCCGGTGTCGGCCGAACGGCTGAAGCCGCGCGACCGCACCCGCATCGCGCGTGCGCTCGAGGTGGTCGAGGCCACCGGCCGCCCGCTGCCGGACTGGCATCGCGACGGTCTGCCGCCGCTGCTGCCGCCGGGCGCATTCCACGCGGTGTTTCTCGCGCCTGACCGGGAGAGGCTCTATGCGCGGATCGACGCGCGGTTCGGCGCGATGCTTGACGCCGGCGCGCTCGACGAGGTCACGGCGCTGGCGGCGCGCGCGCTCGACCCGCTGCTGCCGGCCATGAAGGCCCATGGCGTGCCGGCCCTGATGGCTCACCTGAAGGGGGAGATCAGCCGGGAAGAGGCCGCCGAGATCGGCCGCGCCGACACCCGTCACTACGCCAAGCGCCAGTTCACCTGGTTTCGCCACCAGCTGCCGGAGTTCGACTGGGTCGAGCCCGAGGCGGCGAAGGCGTGGCTGGAGAGCCATATCCCGTAGCCCTGGCGCCCCGGACGGAGCACCGCGCAATCCGGGTGGATTTCCTTCCGGAGAGGCGCGCCTCCGGGCCACGGAGCGGCTCCAGGGCGCAACACGCCCGTCTGCCATGCGCGTTGCGCCGCGCAAAAACACTCGCCGAACGGTTGGAACCCCGTTACACTTCAAATATCGCGAAAATGCTTGCCTTGCCTTGACATTCGGGCTTTGGCGGCTATGTTCGCGCAACCTTTGGGAAGACTGGGTCGTCTCGTGCGCAACATTATTACCAAACTCCTTATCGCCGTCGTACCCAGGCACACCGCCGGGGATGGCTAGCTGCCATCCAAATACGGGCGGTGTGCATGGGGCCTCAGGGGCCCCTTTTTATTGCCCGAAGCAGAACTGACCGAGAACTGACAAAAGCCGCGCAAAAACAAGCGCATCCGGAGCGAACCATGACCGACAAGAGCCACGATCCCAATCAGATGACCGGCGCCGCGATGATCGTGCGCGCGCTCATCGATCACGGCGTGCAGCATGTCTTCGGCTATCCCGGCGGTGCGGTGCTTCCGATCTACGACGAGATTTTCCAGCAGAGCGAGGTCGAACACATCCTGGTGCGCCACGAGCAGGGCGCCGGCCATGCCGCCGAAGGCTATGCGCGCTCGACCGGCAAGCCCGGCGTGGTGCTGGTGACGTCGGGCCCCGGCGCCACCAACATGGTGACGCCGCTGACCGACGCGCTGATGGATTCGATCCCGCTGGTCTGCATCACCGGCCAGGTGCCAACCCATCTGATCGGCAACGATGCCTTCCAGGAGTGCGACACGGTCGGCATCACGCGGCCCGCCACCAAGCACAACTGGCTGGTGCGCGACGTCAACGACCTCGCCAGGGTGCTGCACGAGGCCTTCTATGTCGCCACCACCGGCCGGCCCGGCCCGGTCGTGGTCGACGTGCCGAAGGACGTGCAGTTCGCGACCGGCACCTATCATCCGCCGCGCAAGTCGGACGTGCACATCTCCTACACGCCGCGCGTCAAGGGTGATGCGACCCAGATCCGCAAGGCAGTGGCGCTGCTCGCCAACGCCAAGCGTCCGGTGATCTATTCCGGCGGCGGCGTGATCAATTCCGGTCCCGAGGCCTCGCAGCTGCTGCGCCAGTTGGTGGAGGTGACCGGCTTTCCGATCACCTCGACCCTGATGGGTCTCGGCGCCTATCCGGCGTCGGGTCCGAACTGGCTCGGCATGCTGGGCATGCACGGCACCTACGAGGCCAACATGACGATGCATGATTGCGACGTCATGCTGTGCGTCGGCGCGCGCTTCGACGACCGCATCACCGGCCGCACCGACGCGTTCTCGCCGGGCTCGAAGAAGATCCACATCGACATCGATCCGTCCTCGATCAACAAGAACATCCGCGTCGACGTGCCGATCATCGGCGACTGTGCCAACGTGCTGGGTGATCTCTTGCAGGTGTTCAAGGCGGAGGCGAAGAAGCCCGACATCAAGGCGTGGTGGCAGCAGATCGCGCAGTGGCGCGCGCGCAACTCGCTGTCCTACAAGAAGAACAGCGATATCATCCTGCCGCAATACGCGATCCAGCGCCTGTTCGAGCTGACCCGCGGCAAGGACACCTACATCACGACCGAAGTCGGTCAGCACCAGATGTGGGCGGCGCAGTTCTTCGGCTTCGAGGAGCCGCATCGCTGGATGACCTCGGGCGGCCTCGGCACCATGGGCTACGGCCTGCCGGCCGCGGTCGGCGTGCAGGTGGCGCATCCGGACAGCCTGGTGATCGACATCGCGGGCGATGCCTCGGTGCAGATGACGATCCAGGAGATCTCGACGGCGGTCCAGTACGAGCTGCCGATCAAGATCTTCATCCTGAACAACCAGTACATGGGCATGGTGCGGCAGTGGCAGCAGCTGCTGCACGGCAACCGGCTGTCGCATTCCTACTCCGAGGCGCTGCCGGACTTCGTCAAGCTCGCGGAGGCCTATGGCGGCGTCGGCATCCGGGCGCACAAGCCTTCCGATCTCGACGGCGCGATCAAGGAGATGATCTCGGTCAAGCGCCCGGTGCTGTTCGACTGCCGCGTCGCGGCACTCGAGAACTGCTTCCCGATGATCCCGTCGGGCAAGGCGCACAACGAGATGCTGCTGCCGGAAGAGGCGACCGATGAGGCCACCGCCAAGGCCTTCTCCGGCGGCAAGGCGCTGGTGTGATGATGCGCGACAGAAATTCCGCTGTCGTCGCCCGGCTTGACCGGGCGATCCAGTACGCAGAGGCATCTCGATTGCTCTCGGGCGTTTCTGGAATACTGGATCCCCGCTTTCGCGGGGATGACGAGAGAGAGTAGGCGACAGGGAACCAAGATGTTCGACTTGAACGAGCTCGAGCGCGCGCACAAAATCGTCGGCACCGCGGTGCCGGCGACGCCGGCGCATGCCTGGCCGTTGCTGGCCGAGCGGCTCGGCACCGCGGTCGTGGTCAAGCATGAGAACCACACGCCGATCGGCGCCTTCAAGGTCCGCGGCGGCCTGGTCTATCTCGATCGGCTGAAGCGTGAGCGGCCCGATGTGCCCGGCATCATCTCGGCGACGCGCGGCAATCACGGCCAGAGCCTGGCCTTTGCCGCGAGCCGTCACGGCGTGCGGGCGGTGATCTATGTGCCGCGCGGCAACTCAGTCGAGAAGAACCGCGCGATGCGGACCTTCGGCGCCGAACTGGTCGAGCATGGCGAGGATTTCCAGGCCGCGAGGGAGGAAGCCGAGCGCCGCGCGCAGTTCGACGGTCTGCACATGGTGCCGTCGTTCCATGCCGACCTGGTGCTCGGCGTCGCGACCTATGCGCTCGAACTGTTCCGCTCGGCGCCTGATCTCGACATCCTCTATGTGCCGATCGGGCAGGGCTCAGGCATCTCCGGCTGCATCATGGCGCGGGACCTGCTCGGCCTGAAGACCGAGATCGTCGGCGTGCAGTCGACCGAAGCGCCGTCCTACGCGCTGTCGTTCGCCGCCGGAAAGATCGTGACCACCGAGACCAGCAACACGCTGGCCGACGGCATGGCGACGCGGATTCCGGACGCCGAGGCGTTCGCCCTGATCCGCAAGGGCGCCTCGCGCATCGTGCAGGTCACCGACGACGAGGTCGGCCAGGCGATCCGCGCGTACTGGACCGACACCCACAATCTCGCCGAGGGCGCGGGTGCCGCGGCGCTCGCGGCCGCGCTCCAGGAAAAGAGCAAGCTCGCCGGCAAGCGGGTCGGCCTGATCCTGAGCGGCGGCAATATCGATTTCGATCTGTTCCGGTCCTGGATCGGGACGGGTGCTGCGCCGGCCGCCCAACGGGCGGTGGCGTGAAAAGAATGTAAGGGGACGACAATGAACCAGCCCGCATCGGCCTATTTCCTCGAAGAGCGTCACGATCCGAACGAGACGCATACGCTGTCCGTCCTGGTGCAGAACGAGCCCGGCGTGTTGGCGCGCGTGATCGGCCTGTTCTCCGGCCGCGGCTACAACATCGAGAGTCTCACCGTGTCGGAGACCGAGAACCAGAAGCATCTCTCGCGGATCACGATCGTCACCACGGGCACGCCGATGGTGATCCAGCAGATCAAACATCAGCTCGACCGCATGATCCCGGTCTACCGCGTCGTCGACATGACGCTGACCGGCAGCTCGATCGAGCGCGAGCTTGCGATGGTCAAGGTGCGCGGCGGTGGCGATCACCGCGTCGAGGCGCTGCGGCTGGCGGATGCGTTCCGCGCCCGGGTGATCGACGCCACGACCGAGAGCTTTGTGTTCGAGATCACGGGCAATTCGTCCAAGATCAGTCAGTTCATCGACCTGATGCGCCCGTTGGGCCTGGTCGAGGTGTCACGAACCGGGGTGGCCGCGATCACGCGTGGGCCGGAAGGGATGTGAGTCATGTTGGCGCGCGACTGGTACTACACGCAACGGCGGCAGGTCGGTCTCGATACCGCGGTCGCCTCGATCTATGACGTCAGCGAAGACAGCGACGCCCGCGCGCGTCAGGCGCTGACCATGCTCGGCGTCAAGCCGGGCTGGCGGATCGCCGATATCGGCTGCGGCAACGGCGTGCTGGCGACCGAGGCGGCGCTGATGGGCGCCGAGGTCGACGCCATCGACATCTCGCCGGCGATGCTCGGGCTCGCCGAGATCTATGCGCGTGACCGCAAGGCGCGGATCCGGACCCAGCCGGCCGGCCTCTTGTCCTTTGCCTATCAGCCGAACTCCTACGATCTGATCGTCAGCGAATTCACGCTGCACCATCTGCCCGACTTCTGGAAGGCGGTGGCATTGTCGCGGATCTTCAACGCGCTGAAGCCCGGCGCGAACTTCTATCTGCGCGACATGGTGTTCGTCAGCATGCCCGACGGCGTCGATCGCGATGTCGAGGGCTGGGCCGATTTCTCGATCAAGAATCACGATTTCGAGCGTGAAAGCGTGATGACCCATATGCGCGACGAATACTCGACCTTCGGCTGGGTGATGGAGCGCATGCTGACCGAAACCGGCTTCACCCTGGTCGCCGCCGACTATCACGCGCCGCTGCACGGCACCTATCTGCTGCGCAAACCGACCCCGGACGAGCAAATATAGATCTCGACCGACGTAGCGAAACGGAAGCAGAAGAAGAACAACAATGAAGCCGGCCGATGTTGGCATCGCCGTCATGGTCGCGGTGATCTGGGGGCTTGCGTTCGTCGCAAGCCGGATCGCGCTCAATGAGTTCTCGCCGGAGCTCATGACGACGCTGCGCTTCGCCATTGCCGCGCTGCCATGCTTGTTCGTGCGCAAGCCCGGCGTCTCCTGGCCGCTGCTGATCGCGATCAGCTCCACGCTGTTCCTCGGCCAGTTCCTGGCGCAAGCCTTTGCGATCGCGCATGGCGTTCCGGTCGGGCTCTCCAGCGTGATCGTGCAGAGCCAGGCCTTGTTCACGATCGGCTTCGCCGCGCTGATCTTCGGCGAGCTGCCGACCCGGACCCAGACCATCGGCATCACGATCGCCACGCTCGGCCTGCTGATGATCTGCGGCACGGTCGGTTACGATTTCAGCGTCGCGGCGTTCGGCATCGTGATGATCTGTCCGATCAGCTTCGCGATCGGCAACCTGCTGCTGCGACAGGCGCGTGGCGCGCCGATGTTCGACCTGTTCGCCTGGCTGTGCCTGTCTGCCGCGGTGCCGCTCGCGGTGCTGACCCTGATCAGCAACGGGCCGCAGCCGACCTGGCAGGCACTGAGCCACATGTCGCTGACCGGCTTCGTCTGCGTGCTCTGTCTCGGCGGCATCTCGACCAGCATCGCCTATTGGCTGTGGGGACGGCTGCTCAGGGATTACCCGGCCGCACAGGTGGTGCCGTTCGCGCTACTGGTGCCGTTCGTCGGCTCCGGCGCATCCAGCATCGTGTTCGGCGAAAGATTCGGGCCGCTGCGGCTGGGCGGCATGGTCACGGTCATCGCCGGCATCGCGGTGATGCTGTTGTCGCGGCCGAGAGCACTGCCGAAGGCCGGGTGAGGACGCCATGTCGAATTCGCTGCTGTTTGCCTTTGTCGTGTTTGCGGTCGTGATGTTCTTCACGCCCGGTCCCAACAACATCATGCTGCTGTCGTCGGGGCTGACCTATGGCTTCCGCCGTACGGTGCCGCACATCGCCGGGATCACGGTCGGCTACGCTTTCATGGTCGGTGCGGTCGGCGTCGGGCTCGGCGCCGTGTTCATCGCCTATCCGGTTCTGCAAACGATCCTGAAATATGGCGGCGTGGCCTATCTGGTCTATCTCGCCGCCGTCATCGCCATGGCCGAGCCGCCGTCGGCGGACAAGGACGACACGTCCGGCCGCGGCCCGATGACCTTCTGGGGCGCGGCCATGTTCCAGTGGATCAATGCCAAGGGCTGGGTGATGGTGATCGGCACCATCACGGCCTATGCGGCGATCGCCGCCTTTCCCTGGAACATCGCGATCCAGGTCGGCCTGAGCCTGATCCTGGGGACGGTCTCCTGCATCGTCTGGGCGCTGTTCGGCACCGCGTTGCGGCCGATCCTGACCTCGCCCCGGGCGATCCGCGTCTTCAACGTGCTGATGGCCATCCTGCTGCTGGCCTCGCTCTACCCGGTCTTCATGGACGCATGATGCCGCACCGCGCCATGCGAGATGAGGGTTTCCCCTGAGGGGAAAAATGCTTTAGACAACGCCGGAAATTCGCGGGCGCCCGGCGGTTCTGACCTTCCGAAAGCCTGATTCATCGGCCGATTTTGGCCCCCTTCAAACGAGGAAAACACGATGCGAGTTTACTACGATCGCGATGCCGACCTGAACCTGATCAAGGGCAAGAAGGTCGCCATCGTCGGCTATGGCAGCCAGGGCCACGCCCACGCGCTGAACCTGAAGGATTCCGGCGTCAAGGACGTGGCGATCGCGCTGCGCAAGGGTTCGGCCTCGGCCAAGAAGGCCGAAGCCGCCGGCTTCAAGGTGCTCGAAGTCGCCGAGGCTGCCAAATGGGCCGACCTCGTCATGATGCTGACCCCGGACGAACTGCAGGGCGACATCTATCGCGAGCACCTGCACGACAACATGAAGAAGGGCGCGGCGCTGGTGTTTGCTCACGGCCTCAACGTGCACTTCAACCTGCTCGATCCGCGCGCCGACCTCGACGTGCTGATGATCGCGCCGAAGGGCCCCGGCCACACCGTGCGCTCCGAATATCAGCGCGGCGGCGGCGTGCCCTGCCTGATCGCGATCGCCAAGGATTCGTCGGGCAATGCCCATGACCTCGGCCTCAGCTACGCCTCGGCGATCGGCGGCGGCCGCGCCGGCATCATCGAGACCACCTTCAAGGAAGAGTGCGAGACCGACCTGTTCGGCGAGCAGGTGGTGCTCTGCGGCGGCCTGGTCGAACTGATCAAGGGCGGCTACGAGACGCTGGTCGAGGCCGGCTATGCGCCCGAGATGGCCTATTTCGAGTGCCTGCACGAAGTGAAGCTGATCGTCGACCTGATCTATGAAGGCGGCATCGCCAACATGAACTACTCGATCTCCAACACCGCCGAATACGGCGAGTACGTCACCGGTCCGCGCATCGTCACGGCCGAGACCAAGGCGGAGATGAAGCGCGTGCTCGCCGACATCCAGGGCGGCAAGTTCGCCCGCGACTGGATGCTGGAGAACAAGGTCAACCAGACCTCGTTCAAGGCGACCCGCGCCAAGCTCGCCGAGCACCCGATCGAGGAAGTCGGCGCCAAGCTGCGCGACATGATGCCCTGGATCAAGAAGGGCGCGCTGGTCGACAAGACCAAGAACTGAGCGCGGCCTTGTAGGGTGGGTTAGCGAAGCGTAACCCACCATTGTCTCCGCGGTGAAAAACTTGGTGGGTTACGCCTTCGGCTAACCCACCCTACGCACTCCGCATCGAATCAAAAGGGTGGGCAATCAAATTGCCCACCCCTTTTTTCTTTGTCTGCGAACAACGCTAGCCCGCTGCCATCGGCTGCTTCTCGATCCGCTTGTGCAACTGCCAGAACCGCACGGTGCGCTGGGCGGTTTCCAGTGACAGCCGCCGGTAGTCGCGTTGCGCGATCTCCAGCGTGGCATGGTCGATGGCATGCGGCAGCGGCCGCTTGCGCAGGATGGTTTCGACCGTCGGCCAATTGAGCCGCGCCGAACGGCACGGGATCAGCAGCAGGTCGGAGCGCAGCCCGAGCATCAGGCGCTCGATCATCGCGATCGGCATGTCGTTGAGCACGGCGAGGGCGACCGTGACCTCGTCGAACTTGCCGCTCTCGGCGAATTTGTAGACAGCCGCGTCATCGAGCTCGTTCAGCTGTTTCATCAGCTTGACCAGCTCCTCGGCGATGCCGTAGTTGCGGCGCGGCTGCGCGGCCTCGTCCTGCGCGATGTCGTTCAGCACCTGGCTGATCTCCTCGCGTGCCCGGGGCGATGCGAGCGCGAGCAGGCGGGCGCGCACGGTATCCTTGGCACGCTGCAGCAGGTCGCGCAGCAGCTTGGCCGGAATGTCGATGCGCAGTCCGAGGATCTCGACCAGTTCGTCGTCGCTCTCGGCACGGGCGACGATCGAGGAGTAGCCGTTGTCGGAGAACTGCGCGCCGGCGTTGCTGGCAAGGCGCCGGATCACCTTGTCCTCGCCGCGATCGATGATCACGTCGGTGACGGCGGCGGGCAGGTTCTCGCGCGCCGAAATCGCGAACAGATGGTCCTGACCCTTGCTGCTCGCGATCTCGCGCAATGCGTCGGTCGAGAGGCGGCTGGAGTGGGTCAGCACGTCGCCGGCGACGCCGATATCGTCGTCCCAGGCGAGATGCTGAATCACCTCGAACGGCGCATAGTCGAGCGGCGCGAGCCGCTTGCTCAGTTCGGCGCGTGCACGCGTCTCGACCCGCGCGACCAGCAGGCAGAGCACGTCATCGAACACCTTGACCTGTTCGTCGTTGAGGCGGTCGCCGTCGTTCAGGAACAGATCGGTGACCCGCCGCAGCGTCTGCACGCGCTTGGCGGACGTCCCGTCCCGGACCGCATCTTCGAGTTCGGCAATAATCGATTGTGACGCCTGTTGCGCCATCGATGGGCAACCTTGTTTTTCTTGGATGACAACGGCCTGCACGATATCGCTGGCGATCTTACACCTGCGTTAAGGTGGAACCCGGTGCAAATACGGGTCCATCGCATCCTTAACGGGATCCGACCAGGCACGATTCAATTCGTGCATTGAACGCGGTAGCCATGGCCGATGCATCTTAAGAGATTGTTTAGGACGATGCGCGCCGCGCGACGGAAAAGATCTCGATCGATGCGGCGCGTCCGCGCAATTGCGTCGAACCAAGAGCCTCGACGGCAAGGTCTAGGCTCGGAGGCAGCAGGCGACGCAATTCGCCCGAGATCAGCAACGGCCGTCCGGCCTCCTTGCAATACGCCTGCAACCGCGCCGTGACGTTCACGGTGTCGCCGAAATAGGCGATCTGGCGCCGTGAGTCACCGCATTCGGCGATGACGACCGGACCGGCATGCATCCCGGCGCGAAACGCCGGCACCACGCCGAACTCCCTGCGATAATGATCGGCCCGCTTGGCGAGGCGGTCCTCGATCGCGAACACGCAATCGAGATACCGCCGCGATGTCTCGCCGGTATTGGCCGGCCAGGTCACGATCACCTCGTCACCGACATAGGCGTGGACTTCGCCGCCATGCGACACGATCGGCGCGTCGATGTCAGAGAAGAAGCGCGTCAGCAGCTCCTGCACCCGGAGCTCGCCCATCTGCTCCGCCAGGGTCGTCGAGCCGACCAGGTCGAGAAACAGCAGCACGCGCTCCTCGCGCACCGGCTGGCGATAGCGCCCGAGCACGATGCTGAGCAGCGTATGTCCGCCGATCATCCGGACCAGTTCGTAGATCGTCGTGATCGGGATCGACAGCAGCAAGGAGACGCCGATGATCTTCAGGAAGGTTTCGCGAAAAAATTTCGCGTCGATCCCGTGTTCGTTGAGCACGACCTCCAGCACGATCGCGGCAACCGCGACGGTGACGGCGAGGATAATGGAGCGGGCAAGCAACTCGACGATGAGCGGCCGTTGCCGCAGCCAGCCCCCGCGCGCGGCCAGATAGAGGTGCGTGACCCAGACGATCAGGGTGATTGCGGCGCCCTCAATGGCGCTGCGCAAATAGTTCGCGATCGACGCCTCGACGGGCCGATCGAAGGCATAGCGAAACAGCCCGCCGACGAGCAGGCCGACCACGGCCAGAATGATCACAGGCGTCAGGTTGCGCCGCATGGTGCCTCCACGCCCATGAAATATCCTGCGCGGATCGCGAAGGCCAGCCGGGGGGCGGCCTGACGTGAACGGGATGCATCGTGGGCGCACTCATATATGGTCCGTCTGCTGGACCGGTCGGAAAGGGAAGACGGCATGACATCGGCTCTCACGACAGGCGCGCGCGGGCAGAGGGCTCTGGTTGCGGCCGCCTTCATCATCGCCGCTTCCTCGGCCCACGCCGGTGATCAGGCCGATGGCGAACCGTCCTGCGACGGCAGCACCTACCAGATGGTCGAGTGCCTCAAGGCCAGGACCGCGCAATGGGACAAGCGCATGAACGCGGCCTATCAGCAGGCGCTGAAGGATGCCGCCGGCGACAAGCAGCGCGAACAGCTGCGCACCGCGCAGCGGCTGTGGATCCAGTATCGCGACGCCAACTGCCTGTACTACGACCTCGGCGAGGGCACCATCGCCCGGCTCGACGCCGGCGAATGCATGCGCAGCGTGACGGAAACCCGGGCCAGGGAACTGGAGAATCGTGGCCATCAGTGAGCCATCTTCCGGCGTCAGGACGGAGGTCATGACCGACGGAAAGAGCCAGGATGAATTGACCCAGCTTGCCGAGGATGCGCTACGCGCCCAGCCCGGCTGCGCAACCGCGCGCGTGCCGGCGGTCGTCGCGCTGCCCGAGGTGCAGATCGGGCGCAACTGGGAGATCCCGAACGTCGTGCTCGGCGACAGCCTGATCAGCGACGTCGACCGCGCGGTGCTGTCGGTTCATCGCCAGCTCGGCCGCAAGTTTCACCTCGTGTGATCTCAACCCGCCTGCGCCTGACGCGGCGCGGGCCGCGCGGCCATGCTGATCATCCTGAGCGCGAACACCGCGGCGAGCGGCACCAGGAACAGCGCATAGAGCGGCATGTCGGGGATCCGCTTGCCGAACGACACCATGAACTGCAACAGCAGATAGTAGCCGCCCACGAGATGCAGTCTGCGCCAGGCGCTTGCACCGAGCATCGCCGCGGTGCGATCGAACGAGGTCGCGGTCAGCGCGACGATGACGAGATAGCCGATCCCGCCGAAGATATACGATACGGTCGAGGTCGCGGCTGCGAAGCCGGCCGGATCGCGCATCGCGAACGCGGTGATTGCGACCGCATGGACGGCGTGCGAGGCCGCGAAGGTGACGCCGAGATAGCGGCGGTTGCGGCGCTGCCAGTGCGTCCAGGCGTTCGGCCAGAGCCGCACCAGCGCGGCGGCGGAGAAGGCGAGGCAGAACAGCAGCAGCGAGGTCCGTGCCGTGAAGCGGATCACCATCCGCACGCCCTCGACCTCGAACTGCCGCATCGCGGCGATCCAGATCGAGAGCCCCACCAGGGTCAGCGTGAGCAGGCCGAACAGCCGCCAGCCCTCGAACCAGTTGCGCCGCGTCGCCATGTCTCGCCTCCCGCTGCCTGATGTAATCACCAGTTACATTTTGCGACGACGTGCAGTCAATTGTTGTAATCGGTGCTTACATTCACAACCGGGTGATGCTAGAGCGTTTTCGAGCGAA